>DATJKO010000491.1:0-5082 GCA_035491355.1 Pyrinomonadaceae bacterium | reverse complement strand
ACTGTTGTCTTGAGTGCGCACGACAACGGGGCGCGCACCTGGAGCCGCAATGAACGAGGCCGGCACCGTCGTCGAAAGCTGTTGGGGGCTCGTGTACTTCGTCGGCAGTTCTCTTCCGTCTATATAGATGCGCGTGGCCGGAGTGAATTTGTCGCCGGCGACATCAAGTTTGAACTCCGGAGCGCGCGCGTACGCGTTCGCGGGCGATATCGATGCCAGCAGCAGCGGCGGCGGTGGCGGTGGCGATGGCGTTGGCTGCTCGACTTTCGGCGATGGTTTCGGCGGAGGCTCGTAGTAAGCGAAGATATTGCGCTTCGCTTCCGGCGCATCGTACGAGGAGAACTGATAGTTTATCGGGCCAAACGCGGCGAGGTCGACGGCCTGTTGCGACGGCCGAGAGTTATTACCGGCTGTCGTATCGGCCTGGGTGCCATTTCCGCCACGCACTGGCGTCGGCGTAGCGGTCGGGCGGACAGTAGCGCGCGAAGATTTGCTACCGAAACCGAAGAACGTCCACCACAGAAAAATGATCGCAACCAGACCCAGAACGGCGGCCCAGATGAGCTTCTTCTTTTCGCCTGGATTATTTAAGTCAACGAGTGCCATTGGATTAATTTCGACCCGCTGGAGCCGTCTCAGGAGAAACGCGCTGGAAATAAGTGGCCATGCTCAGTTGCAGGCTGACAAGCGAGCCACGCGATCCTGAGCCGGGTGCCGTCGGGGTAGCGGGTTGGTCGTCTTCACTGCTAACACCGCCACTGGCGCCACTGACTTCGGCTGACAACGGAGCGCTTGTGTCGCGCGCGCGCTGCAACTCCACTTCATTGATGACTACAAACTGTCTGCTTCTTTCAACGTCATGAATGAAACGTCTGACGTTCTCGTACTGGCCTTCGACAGTCACCAGCACGGAGACACCGGGATAATAGCTCTGCCACTTCGTCGCGACCGTCCGGCCACCCGCCGCCTTCGTACCTTCAGGATCCAGCGCGGTGTACGTCGGACCCGAGGTATTGCGCAGTCCGTTCTTCACGATCAACTGGTTGAGTTCTTCGTACAGACCCATCCGGCCCTGCTCGGGTGGCGGTAGGAAATCGGTTTCGAACTTCGCGAGCGTGCTCGTGATTTCGTTAACGGTCGATTCGGTGTTCTGTTCCTTACCGACGATGCCTTGCAGCGTTTGCAGGTTCGTTTGGGTTTGCTTGCGATCGGAAGTCAGCGAAGACACACGCGAACGAGCGGGTACGAGAAAATAGAGATAACTGAACAACACAAGCGCGAGGATGAAACAGCTACCGGCGAGTGCCGCAACTTCTGCGAAGCCGAACATCTTTCCGCGACGCGAAACAACGAAGTCGCCGACGCGGGTGCGATACTGCGTCATGCGCATTCTTGCCGGCTGGGATTTTACTTTCGTTTCGTCGTTCACGTTCGGAGTCACCTCGACGCCTGAGTTGAATCCTGCGGCTGGCTTACTTCGGCCACTCTTTCCGTAGCGTATCCCGCGCGCGGGCGGTAAAGCACATCGAACTCGTATTCCGTTCCCTGTTCGCCGCGGCCCTTCGCCAGGTTTTGCGCTCGCAACACGAGTTGGAAGATGCCGGCCTTGTGCATGTCTTCAATCATGTCGCTGATCGTCGCTGGGTTCTTAGTGAACACGGCCAGATCGAGTGTTGCTATTGTATTTCCGCCCTGGTTCGTCGCTTCCCGAACGGCGATTCGCGAGACTCTCACGTTGCCCGGCAAAGACGATTCGAGGTCAGCCAATAGTCTGGACCAGGAGAACTGCTTGCGGTCGATCAATTCATGCGCAGCGGGGACGGCGAGTTGCTGTTCTCCAGAAAGTTGTTTTCTGGCAGCCTCAGCCGTATCCATCAATGCTTTTTCCTGCTGTTTGAGGGCGTTGTTTTCTACCTGGATAGCGGCGGCTTCGCGATTCGCGACCGTCGTTAATCGCACCACGATGACCAGGCCGACGAACGAGACGAAGAGCACAATCGCAGTCAGCGCCCACGGAAGGATGCGATTACTAAACGGTTTAGACGCGAGATTGAGGCTGTTATTCACTAAGGACTTCCTCGCCGAGTATAGTTGGGCGGTCAGGCTCTGAGAAGGATACAGTCCAAACTCGGTTACCGCAAATCCGATACACGCCGTGCCTCGGCTATAGTTGCGAAACCACGAATGAATACGGATAATTGGCAAACCCCGATTAACCGTGCTGACTCGTTATGGAAGTACAGGCCTTAGAACAACCATCCGCTGGCACCTGCTGCGACTCTGTCGAAACGGGTACCGTTGAACGTGTCGCTATCGCGAACCTGCCCACGGAGTGGGGCGACTTTCAGATCGCCGCGTATCGCTCGCTGACGACCCGCGAAGAGTTTGTAGCCTTATTTAAAGGCGAGATGAACCGCGACGTGCCGACGCTCGTCAGGATCCATTCTCAATGTCTCACTGGGGACGTCTTCGGGTCGACTAAGTGCGACTGCGGTCGACAGCTTAATAGCACGATGCAGATGATCGAGCAGGAAGGCCGCGGGGCAATCGTCTACCAGCAGCAGGAAGGTCGCGGGATCGGTATTGTCAACAAGATCCGCGCTTACGCGCTCCAGGATCAAGGAGCTGACACCGTGGAGGCGAACGAGCAGCTCGGGCTGGCCGTCGACTTACGCGACTATCGTCAGTGTGCGGAGATTCTGTTCGACCTCGGGCTTTGCCGGGTCAAGGTGATTTCGAACAATCCGTTGAAATTGCGCGCGCTGGAAGAGGCGGGGTTGAAGATAGTCGAACGGGTATCAATCGAGGTTGATGCTACGGAAGACGCTGCCGGTTACTTGCGGACTAAGAAAGAAAAGCTCGGCCACTTGCTGACACTCAAGCGTTCCTAGAACGTCTCACTCTCTTTTTCACACAATCAAACTACTCTGACTTGTTGCGCAACTCTTTGATCGTGTTGCGTAGCTTTTCGGCGTTGGCGGCTTTGGGTTCGAGTTTCAGGAACATCTCGAGTTCATCGGCAGCTTCTTTGTGCTTGCCGGTCTGCCAGTACATGCCGCCGAGATAGTAATGCGCCTGGCCCGCCTTCGGACCCGCGATCGTGATCGCCTTCCGCAGATGCGTTTCCGCTTCGACGTAATTCTTGACGTAGATCAAAGTGATGCCGAGATAGAGATGCGCCGTGTACGTATTCTCGTTCTTCACTAACGCATTCCGTAGTTGCTGCTCAGCTTCCGCAAACTTCTTCTGCTGCAAAAGCACGATGCCGTAGTTCAATGCTGGCTCGGGTGCGTTGGGCGAGAGTTGGAGGACCTTCTGGAACGTTTCGGCAGCTTTGTCGAGATCGCCTTTGCGCAGGTACTGCACGCCGAGCTCGTTAAGGGCCAGACCAAAGTTTGGATACAGGCTGACCGCTCGTTTGAGATCGCTAATAGCGTTGTCCGTCTCACCTCGGGCCGCGGCCTGGACGCCTTTTTCGTAAATCTCCAAAGCGACCTTAGGTACGTTGGCGAGCGCCGCATTCAACACGCCTGGTTTCGTCTGCGCGCCTTCCTCCTTGGGTCGCAGATAAATCTGTACGGTGTAGGGTCTTGAAAGAGGACCGACGGCGACGTTTGTGCGCGGGTCGGTTATCGTGGGATCGATGTAGAGCGTCTCGCGCGCGGTCTCATAATAATCGCCGCCCTCAACCACAACTGTGTAGTTCCCCGATCTAAGTCCGCGAAACATGAAGTTGCCATTGTTGTCCGCCAGGACGGTCAATTCACCGTCAGTCGCGCTTTCCAGTCTTATCTTGAGGCGAGAATCGGCACGTTGCCCTGAAGGAAAGACGAGCCGCCCGGCGATTGAATGCCGGCCGCCAGTACCGGTTGTGTCAATGCCGCCGCCGGCCTGCCCATGTGCGACAACAGCCAACGAAAGCAGAAGAATAATTACAAACGAATAGCGAGCCGAGGTACGTAAATTTCGTGGGTTCTTAGCCATCTCGATAACTCCGATAAGAAGCAGTTGCCGAGTCAACTGAAGGCGTTTTTTCTTGATTGGCGTGGTGCAGGTTACCACAAAAACAAGAAGGGAGGCGTAATTTCTACGCCTCCCGTTCAAACGCCACACTCAAGAGCGTGGTCACAAGAAATTCAAGTTCTTAGAACTGGAACTTCACACCGAGACGGACCGCCGACGGGAACTGGAAGATAGTGCCAGTGCCGTAGAACGGATTCGGAACCGGGGTGATACCCGGGGCGCCGCTGTTGATAAGGAACGTTTCGTCCTGTTTGATGGCGCGCTGGTTATTGAAAACGTTAAACCAGTCGACCTGCAGACGAAGCTGTTTACCTTCACCAACGGAGATCGGGTAGTAAGCACCGAGATCCAGGTTGTACGTCGTCGGAGTGCGGTTGCTGCCCGTGAACGGGTTGATTGCCGTGCCGCGGGGGACGCAACTGAGGCCTGGGATACAGAAGCCTTCGTTGTCGCCGTAAACCGGGTGCGGAACCAAAGCGTTGAACGGAACACCAGACTGCGTACGGAACGAACCGCTGGTCATGAGTTTGAACGGCCACTGATAGCTGCCGTCAAACTTGAACTGATGCGGACGATCGTTGGGCAGTCGGCCGTAAAGACCGTTGAGCAAGCTGACGAGGTCGAACAACGAAGTGATGTTCGGGTCAGACTGGCCGTTGTCGTTACGGAACAGACCTTCATAGTTACCAATCAGGCTCGAATAAACGTACGAAGCGATGAACTGATAGTTGTTCGAGAAACGCTTCGTCGCTGTGAACTCGAGCGCCCGGTAGTAGCGGCGGGCTGGACCAAAGCAACCGATGGCCGGGTCTTGACAGGCCAGGTCTTCGGTTGTGGTGAAGTTCGCCGTGCCGCGACGGCCCGGGTTGAACAAGAAGTAATGGTCACCGTCGTCGAACGAACCGTCCTCAATGACTTCGTCCTGAGCACGATAGATACCGCGGACGCCGAAAGCGAGATCACGCATTGAGCGTGGGCTCCACTCGAAACCAGCGGTCCACTCGTTGACGGTTTGCGGTTTGAGACCTTCATCAAACGGGGTCGCAGTGCCGCCGAGAT
>DATJKO010000490.1:0-2675 GCA_035491355.1 Pyrinomonadaceae bacterium | reverse complement strand
GTGCTGATGCAGTCGCCGAAAATTGCGAAGCAGTGGGAGCGCGCCGTGCTGCTGCGGCTCGGCCGCTTCACCGGGCTGCAGGGACCGGGCATCTTCTGGATCATTCCGTTTGTCGACACTGTTTCCACGTGGGTGGACCAGCGCGTGATCACGACGAGTTTCGCGGCCGAAGAAACGCTCACGTCAGACACCGTTCCAGTGAACGTCGACGCGGTGCTCTTCTGGATGGTTTACGATCCGGAGAAGGCCGCACTCGAAGTGCAGAACTATCCGCAGGCGGTAAGTTGGGCCGCACAAACTGCGTTGCGCGACATCATCGGCCGCACTTCGCTAACGGATCTCTTGCGTGGACGCGAACGAATCGAAGAAGAGTTGCAGAAACTGATCGACGAACGATCGAATCCCTGGGGCGTAACGGTCCAATCGGTCGAGATGCGCGACGTGATCATTCCGCCGGCGCTTCAGGACGCGATGTCACGTGAGGCACAGGCGGCGCGTGAGAAACAGGCGCGCATCATCCTGGGCCAGGCCGAAGTGGAGATCGCCCACTCGTTCGAGAAGGCCGCGCAGTCGTATCGCGACAATCCGACAGCATTGCACTTGCGAGCGATGAACATGTTGTATGAAGGGTTGAAAGAAAAGGGTGCGTTGATGCTGGTACCGAGTAGCGCGGTTGAGTCAATGGGAATGGGTGGACTGCTTGGCGCGGCAGCACTTCGTCAAAAGACACTGACTGGCAGCGACGAGGTACCTGAGTAAATTGCGGAAATTTGAATTGGGAAATTCGAATTTCGAATTTTCGAATTTCTCAATTCTCTAGAGTTCCGGATCGATCCGGATCTTCATTCTTTGCAGGACCTGTAGATCTTCTTCGGTGAGATCGAGTGTGGCACGATCAGCGTCCGTGTCTTCATCGCCGGCGTGAGGCCTGAGACCAATCTCGAGTCGCAGCGTTAATTCCATCTCGTATCCGGCTTCACGCAATCGCTCGATTGCTTCGGCCACCTTCGTCGAGTTTTCGACTGATTCGTTGATCGCGCTGCCGATCTCGCGAACTATCTCTTTTGCGTCGTCATCGATTTCCATTTTGCTGGTATGCTACGCCAGATGTGAAAAATTGCCAATTGCCGATTGTCAATCGCAAATTGTGTGCGCTTGATGGATTCCAGAGTTCTGTTAGCGGATGAAATAGCGACAAATTGGCAATCGGCAATTGGCAATTCGCAATGTTAAACTGTCGCGGTCCCATATGTTTGGAACGATTGGAATTCTGACCGGTGGAGGCGATGCGCCGGGTCTGAATGCGGTTATTCGCGCCGTGGTGAAGACCTCGACTTGCGAATACGGCATGCGCGTCATCGGTGTCGAAGACGGCTTCGAAGGACTGCTTGGCGCGAGCCAGACGCGTTCGCTAAACGCTTCTGACGTCCGTGGACTGTTGCCGCGCGGCGGCACAATTCTCGGTACGCGCAATCGCGGCTGTTTTGTCGAGCGCGCCAAAGACGGCGTGCCGATGAGCGTCGAGAGCGTTTACCAGGAAGCGATCGCCAACATGAAGATCCTCGGGATCGATGCGCTCGTCGTGCTCGGCGGCGAAGGCACACTGACGATCGCCAACGAGTTTCACAAACGCGGTATTCCGATCTGCGGAGTACCGAAGACGATCGACAACGATCTAGCCTGCACCGAACTGACGTTTGGTTTTGTCACCGCGCTGGACATCGCTACTGAAGCGCTCGATCGTTTGCACACGACAGCGGAGTCGCACGATCGGGTGATGATTCTGGAAGTGATGGGGCGGCACGCGGGCTGGATCGCGCTTCACTCCGGAATCGCAGGTGGCGCTGATGTGATCCTGATTCCGGAGATTCCGTTTACGCTCGACTCAGTGGTTGAGAAAGTGCGAATGCGCGACGCGACGGGATCGAACTTTAGTATTATCGTGGTCGCGGAAGGCGCGATCGAGATCGGGCACGAGCTGGTTTATCAAGACAAGGGTGATAAATCTCGTGCACCGCGGCTTGGCGGCATTGGCCAGCACCTGCAACACGACCTCGAGGGCGTCACCGGACGCGAGACACGCTGCGTGGTACTCGGGCATCTTCAGCGAGGCGGGCGGCCCAACGCTTTCGACCGCATGCTGGCAACGAACTTTGGGTCATGTGCCGTCCGCGCGTTGGCGAACGGCGAGAGTGGGGTAATGGTGTCGCTTCAGGCCGGCGACGTGGTTTCAGTGCCGCTGGCGGAGGCGATTAAAGGCATCAAGACGGTGCCGCCGGACGGTCAACTGGTGCGGACAGCCCGTGACACGGGTGTTTCTTTTGGCGCGCCGAACGAGCGCAGTTATCATAGGCCGTCTTAGAATTGTTCCGTGGTTCCTGTGGAACGCGGATTGAAAGAATTTAATCCACAGAAGGTGCTGAGTTGTCACAGCCAATAAAACAAAAGCTTCAGGGCGAACTCGACGAACTCGAAGCGGAGCTTCGCATACATCTGCCTAAGGAGATTAAGCGGGCGCTCGAGTTTGGCGATCTTCGCGAGAACTCCGAATACCGCGCCGCGCTGGATCGGCAGAATGTCGTGAAGGCCCGTATCGTCGAACTACGGCAGCGAATCAGCGAGATTGCCTCGATCGACCCGAATAAGGTACCG
Organism: Pyrinomonadaceae bacterium; assembly: GCA_035491355.1. Taxonomy (GTDB): domain Bacteria; phylum Acidobacteriota; class Blastocatellia; order Pyrinomonadales; family Pyrinomonadaceae; genus PSRF01. Next base: position 23 of record DATJKO010000490.1, on the reverse strand, counting down.
CGAGACAAGGCGTCGTATGGCTC
>DATJKO010000489.1:0-5234 GCA_035491355.1 Pyrinomonadaceae bacterium | reverse complement strand
AGATCACCGAGAGTGTCGCCGGCGACGATTTGCCGCTGAAGCTCTTAATCAACTGCGATCGTGGCGGCCCGTATCATCTCGTCAACACGACGCTGAATCTTGTTGCGGGTCGCGATCTTGCGACGGCGCAACGTTCGGCGTCGTCGTTTGTGCTTTCACAAACATACTGCGGCTCGACGCGGACGAAGTATTGCCGCACGAACGAGTACATGAACGGGCAGCTTACGCTCGGCACTTCGGTCGCTGCTTCGGGCGCGGCTGTGAGTCCAAACATGGGTGCGAAAAAGCCAACGTCCGCGTTGGCGATGTTGATGACGCTGCTGAATGTTCGACTTGGTTACTGGGCGCCGACACCTAATCGCAAAGGATGGAATTCAGCGCAGCCGCGACTGTGGCCGTTCTATCTCGTGCGGGAGTTTCTTTCGCAAACCAATGACCTGTCGGATTATTGCTATCTCACTGATGGCGGGCACTTCGACAACACCGGCTTGTATTCGCTCATAGAACGTGGTTGCCGGTTCGTGGTGCTCGTCGATTGCGGCGCAGATCCTGAGCCGCCGTGTTTCGAGGATCTTGGTGAAGCAATCCGGCGTTGTCGCATCGATTTCGGGACGGAGATCGACCTGAATCTCGATCCGTTTATCATGAAAAACGGTGCCGAGAAGAACGGTTGTAATAAGCCCGCGTCGTGTGTCGCGGTCGGGAAGATCAAGTTTTCTACGGAGCATCTACGCAGTTTGGCGAATGGTCACGGCACTCGTGTTGACCGCTATGGGATCATCGTCTACTTCAAGCCTTCGGTTATTCCGAATGTGACGGCCGACGTGCGGCAGTACGCGATCGAGAACAAGTTCTTCCCACAACAGCCAACGACGAATCAATGGTTTGGCGAAGCGCAGTTTGAGAGTTATCGCCGGCTGGGACAGGCTTGTGCGCACAACGTTTTCGGCCATCTGCGAAGCGAAAAAGACGTCGAAAGTCGTGGACGGCTTTCGACCACAAAGATCGAGAAGATGTTTGGAGCGTTGCTGGTGCGCATTCAGAAAGACCACAAATAAAGACTAATCGCGGCGTGTGATGGATTGTGCGAAAGAGCCACAAGTCTACAAATGGCTCTACAAACACAAAATCTAACACTCGTCGGACTCGGCAGCGCCAAAGACACGCCGCCCAATGCTGAACAAGCTCCGCTGATTGACGGCATTCACCTGCGGTGGGCCTTCAAACGCGAACTCGGATTTCCGTGGCACGGCTTTTACCTCTTCCGCCGCACCCACGACGCCGGCACGCTCTCGTGGTTGAGCCAGCACACGCGCAACTTGCCGCCCGGCCCATTTGGCAGCAACAGCCTCGACACGCCGCTCGGCCGCGTCTTCAGCGACAAGAATTTCGTTCTGACCGAAAACTTCCCGCCGCCGCCGGCCGCTGTCGAGTTTGATCTCGACAATCGCAGCGTTTTGGGAATGGTCTTTCCGGACCAGCAACCGGTGCGTCGCATCGATGCGAGCATCGGTTTTCGTTCTCGTCCCGGCGATCCCCCACCGACGAAGACCACGATTTCATTTCGCAACCGCGCGACCGGCCAGTTCGATAATCCTCTGCCGGAAAACGGTGTGTTCTTCACGGCGCTCGACACCCAGGATCGCGTCCGTCCAAACAACGTCATTCGTTCAATTCAAACTGACACCGGAACGATCACCGGCCTCGGTTGCAAGTTCAAACTGGAGATCGCGCTGCCGCAACCCGCGAACTTTGTCGAACTGATGCTGACTGGCGCCGGCCGCCGCAACGGACTCGACGGCGTTCCCACCATTGAGATTTTCAACGGCAAGACATCACTAGGCATTGTCGGGATGAGAGATCCAGGCAGTCGCACGCCGGAAACTCATCTGCTGACCGGAACAAACATCACGCGCATCGTCATCGATGAACGACTAAGCATTGTCGAGCCGGAAATGGAAGACAGTCAGGACCGGATCATTCTCAACGAAGTCAGCTTCGGCACCGGGACAGTCTCCGAACTTCGCTTAACCGCTTTTGCCGGCACTACACCGGTGCGTGAGAAGAAAGTCCGCGGCTACGCCGGACGCGTCGTTACCGAGCAGCTCGAGTTCGAAGGCATGACGAGTGTGGAAATTACTTCCGCGCCAGCCGCACTGATCGATCTCGGCACAGTTCCGCTAACACAGGGCGCGACGAACGGTTGGGCAAAACTTGCCGGCGTGCCGTATCCAATGCGTCTCCCCATTACGCATCCCGACTACCCGTGCACACCGCAGGCGCCGGAAAACTTCACGGCTGCACGCCAGCTGGCGACAAGCCGAATCAAGTACGGCAGTCCGCAGCAATTCACCGGCTCGCCGACTCCAATTGCCAGCACCGGCACGATCTCCGTAACCAACGGCTCGCCTATCGTCACCGGAGTGAACACCAACTGGACCAATATGATGGTCGATGCGGTGTTGCAAGTCGGTACCGACGCTACGATCTACACGATCGTGATGGTCGTCTCGCCGACAAAGCTGGTGCTGAGTCGCAACTACTCGGGCACAACGCGCAGCTCTGCCTACAACGTCTCGCGCGACAAGTTCGGACAGTTGTACAGCTATCTCGCGAACCTCGTCGTCGGCGGAAAAAACGCCGGCGCGATGGCCGAACGCACGCTGCCTGCACCGGTGACGAAGTCAGGCACGGTTGCGGTCACGAGCGATCCCACCAAACCCAACGAATGGCGAACCGTACTGGGAACCGGAACCGCATGGACGGCAGCTCTCACCGGTCTCGACCTGCAATTAGCTGGTGAAAACAACGTCTACAAGATCGCCAGTGTTGAGTCGGCCACGAAACTGACACTCGAGATCCCGTACGCTGGCCCATCGGCGACGGGCAAGTCGTACAGCATCGGTCCGCGTCTTCAGTCGTCGACCGCCGGTTCGATCGCGCCGCGCATGCCCGCTCAATTGCCGCTCGACATGGTCCTGCTCGGCTCGTTGCATCCCGCGGTCGCGCAGATGAGCGGCCTCTACTGGGCCGACGTCACTGCCGATCCATCGGTCAAGTACGACTACCTGATCGTCAGCGACAACAACAACCTCGCGCAGTTAAATCCCGACACGATGCTGTTAATTATCCAGCAGAGCGGCTTCGCCAATGTCGACGCCGCGATCGTTTACAACCTGCGCGTCGACCAACTATCTCCGCTCGCGCGACCAAAAGACCTCGAGGTGTACGCGCTTCCCGGCAGCAACCGTCGAACTGAAGCCGGCACTGCTGAAGAGTCCGTCAACAACGTTGGCCTGCGCTGGGAACTGAACAAGACCGACGCCGGTGTGCTGCTGCCGGGACGAAGCGTGATGTATCACCTCTGGCGCGCAAATCTCGGCAACGGCGCCACGCCTAACGTCACGGCGCAGTACAGCCTGATCACGAAAGACTGGCCCATCCTGGTAGTCGACTCAAACGGCACGCGCTCAGTGTCGCAGGAGTGGCCACCCTTCACGTTGCACGCGCTCGACAATGCGCTCGCGGATGGCTGGTACGGTTATCAGGTGAGCGGTATCGACGTCTTCGGTCGTCACACGCCGAATAGTGTCGCCGGCGCGTGGCGTCAGTGGTCGCCGGTGCCCGAACCGAAGCCGTGGTACTACCAGGATCCGCCGAGTGATGCCGTCATTGATCCATCCGCGATCCTTCTGCGCACGAAGATCGCGCCGCCGTCGCCAACGTCGACTGAAGCTTACGCCATCGATCCTTCCGATCCGATGATCGTTAAGGACGCGGCTTACGCCGACTGGTGGACCAGGCTGACGAACTCAACCTGGTACAAAGCGCTCAGTGAAGATCAGAAGAAGAACCTGATCGGGTTGCGTGTTCGCTGGCAGTGGCCGCAAACGCACATCGATCAGGCGCCGCACACACGCGAGTTCCGCATTTACTACCAGGACGGCAGCTTGAACGCCGTACTCGGCAACACCCTGACGGTTACCTCCGCAAGCGCGACCGAAAGCACCGTCGCCACAAACATCCCAAGCAATGAACAAGCCAACCGGTACGCCGGCGCGGCCCTTTACTCGGGCGACGATGTGTTTGTGATTGTCGCGAGTGAAGCCAACCCGTTACGCCTGCGCGTGCGGAATGTTGGTACGAAGAACGAGATCGCGCCGCGGCCCAACGCGCCCTGCACGATTGCGACTCCCGCTGCCTTCACCGCTGGTCTCGCTTCTGTTGCGAACGGATCGAGAGTGGTTACCGGCGAGGGTACCAACTGGACCAGGGCGTTGGAGGGAATGGTGTTTCAGATCGCCACCGACCAGCGCTCGTATCGGGTCGATAGCGTGACGTCACAGAAGCAACTCGTCCTCGACGAACCGTACCAAGGTGTCACCAAAGGCGATCGCGTCTACAGCATTCGCCATCCGCGTTTCATTGATTACTCGGTGCCGGCGAGTTGGCAGAGGCGTTACTACGTCGTACCGCAAGACCAACACTGGACGGCCGGAACCGATGCCACAGGCAAGCCCGTGCGCAACTACGAAATCTTCCTGCCCGTGCCGGAAGAAGGTGCGCAGCCGGGTATTCAGCTAACTGCTTCGCGAACCTTTCCGATCGTCTACGCACATGTCGGCGTCAGCGCGGCTGACGACAAGACGTACACCAACGACGATCCGAAGTGGTCCGGACCATGGTCGAACCGCTTCGGTAATGAAGGACGGGTTGGGCCACCGGCGAAGATCTTCCGCGTGCTGCGCGAGAAACCACAGGCGCCCGTGTTGCCGCGAATGCCGGAACGCTTGACCGCTTCGCGTGCGGATCAGAACGGCGCTTCGTTCTACACATTTCGCTGGCTGCCTTTGGCGCAGACGATGACGCACGTCTTTCGTGCGTTTGACGAAGCTGTGTTCAAGACCGACTGGTCGCAACGTCCGCGCGGCGTACTCGATCCGACGAAACTCGAGTTCTTCCCAAGCGAGTCGATCGACCCGCGCTGGAACCTGGCGAAGCGTCAGCAAGTCGCGAACGAGTTGAACAAGTTGAATACGTTCGCGCGCGACGCAGCCGGAACGGCGCTGGCGTTCACTCACTACCGATCGCTTTCCGCTGACGCGTTACGCGTCCTCGCCGGCCTGCGCGAGAACGACTCCGCGTTCACGCAAATCACGACCGCGCCACTCGATCCGAACGATCAGAAAAATGCGAATCGCCGTGGTCCGGACGATCCCGACAGTTTCCAACTC
>DATJKO010000488.1:0-3190 GCA_035491355.1 Pyrinomonadaceae bacterium | reverse complement strand
AAGAAATCGTGAGCGCTTATAGCGACCGAATACCAATGGATTTATACCGATACCTGACTGAAAACATCGTCTACTACCTGGACGAGTCGATGGAGCGCGGAATGCAGCTTTATTTCGAACTGGCCCACAAGCATCAACTGATTGAACGAGTAAAGCCGTTGCGGTACATTTAGTGTGGTCCGATGAACAGTATTCAACCAATTCTGGATCGCGTACTCGCAGGCGACCGCATGTCCGTTGACGAATGCACGACCCTGCTCGAGTCGCACGACATCGCACGCATGGGCGTCGCCGCCGATGAGATTCGCGCCCGCCGCCATCCCGGCAACGTCGTCACCTACATCATCGATCGAAACATCAACTATACGAACGTCTGTAACGTCGTCTGCACCTTCTGCGCCTTCTATCGCCGGCCCGGCGCGCCTGACACTTACGTCCGGACGTTCGAAGAGATTTGTCAGAAGATCGACGAGACGATCGCGCTCGGAGGCACCGGCGTCCTAATGCAGGGCGGACTTCATCCTGACTTCGGTATCGAGTGGTACGAGGATCTGCTGCGCTCGCTCAGCGCGAAGTATCCCGGCTTTCAGTTGCATTGCTTCTCACCGCCGGAGATCCACAACCTGCACCTGATCACCAAGCTCGATTACGAAACGATCATGGCGCGTCTGAAAGCGGCAGGGCTCTACAGTCTGCCTGGCGGTGGCGCCGAGATTCTCGACGACGAAGTCCGCAAACGCGTCTCGACGAAGTGCACGACTAACGAATGGCTCGACGTCATGCGCGCGGTCCATCAGGTGGGCCTACGATCGACAGCGACGATGATGTTCGGTATCGGCGATCGTCTCGAACACCGCGTCAGACACTTGCAACGCATCCGCGATCTGCAAGACGAAACCGGCGGCTTCACCGCGTTTATTCCGTGGACGTTCCAGCGCGAGAACACCGCGCTCGGGCGCCGCATAAAAGACGAACCGACCGGTGTCGATTATCTGAAGATGCTTGCGGTATCACGCCTCTTCCTCGACAACATCGAAAACTTCCAGTCGTCGTGGCTGACGCAGGGATTGCGACTCGGGCAGGTGGCGTTGCGCTTTGGCGCAAACGACATGGGTTCGATCATGATCGAGGAGAATGTGGTGTCAGCAGCAGGTGCTCACAATCGCGCCGATGAACAGATGTTGCAGTTTCTGATTCGTGAGGCGGGCTTCATTCCCCAGCAACGCGATATTTTGTACCAGCACGTTCAGCGCGCTGATCTGTGTACGTCTGTTGCTTGAACCACTCGCTCGCTAGCGCATTGAACTTTTCCGGGTGTTCCTGTTCCGGCATCACGCGGCAGAAATCGAACACTTCCAACCGCGCGCGCGGATTCAAATTCAGCAACGCCATCATCTTCGCCACCGGCGTGCTGACATCCTGTTTACCCGACACCAGCACCATGGGTTGAACCAGCCGCGCAAATGCGGCGCTCATATCGCAATTCAGATAACCCGACATAAACGCGGCGATCGCATGTTGCGCTCCGGGTTGATGACTCGTCGCGTAAAGATGCGCGACCAGTCGACTCGTAACGCGGCGATAGTCGTAGAACAGCGTATGACGGGCGTAATCGCGAATGCTTCGTTCACTCGCCATTACGTTGTAGAACGAAGTACCGAGCACGGGTGATTGCAGTAATCCATAAAACGCGGCGCCCGCCATGCCCGGTCGAGTGTTCATCGTGTCGTACCCGGCCGGCGCGTTGAGAATCATCGCATTGACTAACTCAGGATGTTCGTCGGCAACGCGCACCGCGTAGGACGCGCCGAGCGAACTCGCCACGATGTTGGCGCGCCCACCTGCCACTTCGCGAATGAAATCGGAGATCAATTCGACGTAAAGATCGGCCGAATAGGGTGCAGCGGGTGGTTTGTCTGAGAATCCGAACCCGAGCAGATCGAAAGCGAGGACGCGGAAATCCTGCGCCAGATCGTCGAAGTTCTTGCGCCACATGAAGCTCGACACGCCCGGGCCAATGCCGTGAATAAAAACGATTGGGAGACCCGGATTAGCGAGGCCGGCTTCCTTGTAGAAGATTTGACCGTACTTCCAGGCAAAGAGTTTCGCTTCGCCGCCGAGCGCGCTGTCGTCAGGCTCGAGCGCGCGACGTTGAATGGAGGCGTTGACGGCGGCGAGTGCTGCAACACCTGCACCACCCGCCAGTAACGTCTTCCACCAGTTCCCTAACTTACCCATCCGCTAAATCACCGCAAAGTCGTATTGCTCTTGATGGATCGTCTCGTCGCTCGAGATGTCGATTGGACCAAGATAATCCTCGATCTCGACCAGTACGTCGCGCTCGCTCGAGCGCAACACTTTCGCCACTTCGGGATTGATGCGCAGCGTTACCTGTTTGTTATCGCCATCGCCATTCATTCCCTTGGCTAACCGGCGCGCCTCTTCGAGCAGCTCGTAGCAGATCGTCTGGGGCGACTTGATCAGCCCCGCACCCTGGCAGTATTGGCACGGCGAGCAAAGCGTTCGCTCCAGTGACTGCTTCACGCGCTTGCGCGTCATGATCACGAGTCCGAAGTCGTTGAACGAAAGCACCTTCGTCGGCGACTTGTCATTGCGCAACGCTTCCTGCAACGCCTGCATCACCCTCTGCCGGTTGCGACGCTCTTCCATGTCGATCAAGTCCAGCACGATGATACCGCCGAGATCGCGGAGACGTATCTGCCGCACGATCTCGTCGACCGCCTCGAGGTTGGTGCGCGTAATCGTGTCTTCCAAACGACCGCTGCCACGACCAACAAACTTGCCGGTGTTGACGTCGATCGCCACCAGCGCTTCGGTCTGATTGATCACGAGGTAACCGCCCGACTTTAGCCACACGCGCGGCTTGATCGCCTTATCGATCTCCACTTGCACATTGTACGCTTCGAGAATCGGCTGCTCTTTCGTGTACAGCTTCACTCGACGCACGAGTCGCGGCTGAATGCGATTCACAAACTCGACAATCGCCTGGTACTCCTCTTCGGAGTCGACGCGGATCGACTCAAAATCGTCGGACAACTGATCGCGCAGCAGCCGTTGCACGAGGTCCAGGTCGCGATGGACCAGCGACGGCGCTTTCGACTTCTCCGCCGAGCTGCGAATGTCGAGCCAGGTCCGGACCAGGTAACGCACGTCCTCGCGCAGTTCCTTC
>DATJKO010000487.1:0-5459 GCA_035491355.1 Pyrinomonadaceae bacterium | reverse complement strand
CGATCGCTCGATGGGTGCATCGATAATCGTGAAGCAGTCCTTTGGTCCATCACCGCGGACCCAGGCGACAGCTGTCCTGCTTTCCGTCAGCGCCGGTGTCGAGTACGTCGCCGAAAAACCGATGCGCGACTCAACGGATTGGTTCGGATTAGAAGCATGCAGGATCAGCGGGTGATGCAGACTCATCTCTCCTTCGCGCATCACGATGTCGTGCGGCGAATCGATCTCCACCTGCGCCGTCAGACCCTGTGTCGTCAGGTTGTTTGGATTCGGGCGATCGACGTGAGGTACGAGTCCGAGTCGATGCGACCGCGGCACGACGCGCAAACAGCCGTTCTCAGCCGTGGCTTCGGTCAGTCCCAACCAGATTGCCGGCACAAACGCCTGATCCACTCGTTCAGTGATGCCGTCCTGGTGCCAGCCGACGAATGACGCACTCTGTCCGAACTTATAAAACAATCGGGTGGACTTGAGGAGAATATTTGGTCCAATCAGTTGTTCCATGGAGTCGAGCACGCGCGGATGAGTGCTCAGCTCCCACGCCCAACGAAAGTACAGATGTGGACCATCCAGCCGCGTTATGCGACCGCCGATCGCGGCGCACGTCTGTTCCACTTCAGCGCGAAAACGACGCACTTCTTCAGCCGAGAGAATCGGGATGGAATGCAGGAACCCTAACTCCTCGTAGTTAGCCAATTGAGTGTGAGTGAGAACCGAGGCCATTTTCTTGTCCGTGCCGTGAGTTGGGGAGCAGTCTAGAAGACGGTTCCCCAAGCGTCAACAAAATCGTTACAATCCGCGTGACCCGTATCCTCATGAACGCTAAGCATAAAACTTTGGACGATCTATTCCCTTTGAAGGTCTGCATCAATCTCGATCGACGACCCGAACGATGGCAGCGAATGCAAAGCGCATTCGTCGATCAGAACGTCGAATCGGTGCAGCGCTTTTCCGCCATCGACGGAAACAATACTGTACTGCCGCACCACTGGGTCCACACGGCCGGCGCTTATGGATGCCTGCTCAGTCATGTGAACGCCGTTGGCGAAGCGCGCGACAAAGGCTTGTCGAGCATCTTGATCTTCGAGGACGACGTCGTCTTCGATCCGCAGTTCAAAGAAAAGTTCGCGACGTTCATTCAGGAGCTGCCCGACGATTGGGACATGCTCTTTCTCGGTGCGCTGCACAAGGACGAGCCCGTCATGGTCTCGGAACACATCGGCCACATCACGAAAGCGAATTCGACGTTTGCTTACGCCATTCGACACACGGTGTTTGACGCATTCATCGAACTGAACAGTCGCGCCGAACACGTGCTCGACATGAACAACTACGTGCTGCAAGAGCGCTTCAACTGTTACTGCTTCATGCCCAATCTCGTCTGGGTCGAATCGGCCTACTCAGACGTTCAGAACCGTCTCGAGAACCACTGGTACCTCGAAAAGTCGCTCGTGCTGTTTGGCAGTCACATGGACCAACTGTTGAGCCAGACGGACATCCTTATCGCTCCGAGTTCTAACAACCTGGACTTTCTCGTCGACTACTATCGTGAGTACTTCGCCCCCCTGGCTGCGGTCGCGGTTGCTCGGAAGACGACTCCGAATCGCGAGTTCCGAATTGTCATCGGACCCGACATTTATCTCGAAGCGCTGGACGTTCGCGCCAATCTGCTGATGTGCGAACAATTCAGCGCCGCAACCGGCTACTCGAGAGTCATCGAACTAACGGCAGAACAAACGGTACAACTACGCAGAACCGGGATCACGCGCAGCATCGACCTCTCTAATAATCGACTCTCAAAGAACGACTCTTACCACTTCCTATCGTGGCCACTCAAAAAAACCCTTTTTCAATCACCAAATCACGCGCTAATGCTAACTGGCGGTGGCGCCAACCGTAGATGACTGCAATCGGCGTTGCCCCGCACTCGCATCACCGGCCGCTCCCGATTCGGACTCGCATTAGTGACAAAACGAACGATGAACCCGATGCGTGGTCCATCCGACGTGTTGGCGTTCGATCCATGCACGATGTTCGTGTGATGCAACGACATTTCGCCCGGCTTTAATACAACATCGACTGCCTGCGACTCATCGACGTCCATGCGCAATCGCTCACCGCGCTTGTTCAGCAGATTCGGATCCTGGATGTTGTCGTGTTCGAGCACACCCTGCTTATGCGTACCCGGAATCACGCGCATGCACCCATTCGCCGGTTCACTCACGGTCAGCGCAATCCACGCAGAAACAGACGGCGTCAGGTGCCACCCCGAATAGACACTGTCCTGGTGCCACGACGCATAGCCGGCATCGTGCGGCGGCTTGTAAAAGACGAGATTCCCATCCACGAGAATCTCCGGACCAATAACTTTCTCGACCACGTCGAGCACCTTCTCATGACTCGCCAACCGGTAAGCCCACGGAAAACTGAGGTGCAACTGCTCCAACCGCCTCGGCCTCTCCCCCGCCACCAACTCCAGCTCCTGCCGAAATTCAACGACCTCATCGTGGGAAAGCACGCGAATCGGAAACACCACGCCGTCGCGTTGATATCGATCCAAAATTTCCGGCGACAGCGTGCTCGTCATTGGCTGTACAGAAACGCGTTGCGCTCGATGAAGCCGCGATACTTGTCACAGGCTTCTGTGTAGTAATCAAAAGCGTCCGGTTCGTAGTCCTTGGCGGCGAACATCTGCTTCATCTTTTTCTTCCACGACGAGCGGTGGTGATCACCGCGCAGATAGCCGGCAACGAACGTGTCCCAGTCCGGTAGCCGACTTACAAACACGTCACTCACGAACGCGAGCAGCTTCCGATCGTTGAGCACGGCGCGCTGTGTGAGTTTGTAAGCGCGAAGCAGCTCAGCTTCACCGACAGACTGCGCTTCAGTTTCAAGTGAACGATCGATGCGATAGATACCAATCAGGTATCCGACCAGGCTCGTCGGAAACAATGCTGGATTCGCTTTGCCCCAGATGTGCCGCTCGTCGAGCAACATTCCGGGAAACGCGTTCTGCGCGAAGAAGTGCCCGATCTCCTGGTCGGGCAAGGTTAACGCATCGTGGTCCATGAAGATCAACCGCACTCGCCACTCGCCGTCAACCCAAACACTGCGCAACCCAACATTCCGCCCCACAAACGACTCGCCACGCGACTGACCGCGGATCCCCATGACCGTCCCCCAAAGCTCGGCAATCTGTCGCACCAGCGACAAGAAGATTTGATTTGCGCGCGCGCGATTCGCGGGCACCGAAAACGCCGCATCGACGTAACGTCCGTAGTTCTTGAACGCCCCCGACGGCGGAACGTAAACGCCTAAAACTTCGTCGAGCAGCTCGTCCGCAAATCGTCGCGCGTCGTCGGCCGTGTACAAAAGCTCCTGAAACTCACGGAAGTACTTCTCGGCACCCTCGCTCGACATGTAAGTCGCAAGCTTGTCGATGCGAAAAGAGCTCGTCCCCGAAAGAATCGCCTGCGCCGGCGCGACGTGACTCAAAAACTCCGCTGTCAATCCCATGTCGCCATCGACACTCGGCAAGTTCTCACCCTCGTCACGCTTGTACACCTTGACCGCTTCCTTCATCGCCGTTCGCATCTCGCGATACCGTTCCTCGCCAAACACCGACGGCTCGATGAAGTAGCGAAACGACGGAGCGCCCCCATTACGCGCCGGAATCGCATAGATCGTGTTCCTGGCGATGTACCCTGGCAGCGGCGCGTCAACGCGATGGACCAGGCGGTAGATCGAACTCATCTTCGATCCGCTGCGGGCCTCGTATCGCAGCAACCACTGCATACTCCCGCCATCCAATCGATGGGAGGCCGGCACATTCCGCCCGTTCCTTTTGAACACGACGCTCAGCGGATTCGCGCCTTTGCGACCTGCCCGTTTCAACTCAAACTCAAGATCGCTGCCCGGCGGTTTGATTACCAGCACGACTGTTGACAGCGGATACTCAACCAGCGAATTGATCGCTGAGCTCGTACCTGGAGCAACCCAGTAAACCTTCGATCCCGCGCACAGCCGTCGCAGGATTCCCGCCTCGTAATCCGGCAACATCGCGACGTTGTGCTTGATCTCAGCCTCGATAAAACGCGGCTGAGCGACGTCGACGTCGCGCACGCCGTCAGTGACGATCAAGTGCCGCAACACCTCGCGAATCACGTCATCGGGCGTGAACAGGTAACGAGCCAGCGTGAGCCGGCAGTCACGGCGCGAGTATTCGATGAACTCACGCACATCCTCATCCCGCTTTTTCGTGCCGCAGATCCTTCGATGAACGCGATCCGCGCGCGCGAGGCGGCGCAGGAACTCGACGACAAAGGCGCGAAACTCAGTCGTCGAGTAACCTTCTTTCAACACCGACGCAGCGATCGGGTTTCGCAAGCCGGGCCGCTTAAGACGCAACTCGCTAAGCAGCGCGTCAAACTCCGCCAGTTGGTCCGGCTCGAGCTTGAGAATCTGGTGCTCGGCCATGAGAGTTGCCAACCGGCGAACATCCCACGACGCTGACGGATTCTTAGCAAGCTCGAAGAGCTTCAGACAAAACGCGTGATGGTAGGTGCGATGAGCGAGGAATTCGTCAACGAGATCGATGGTGAATCTGTGTCCTCCTTCCGAGAACACAGATGACACGGATTTCATCAAGATTGTTTCGCCCGGTGCTCGCTAGATCTTGCCCTTGTCCTTGCCCTTATCTTTACCCTTGTCTTTGCCTTTGTCCTTGCCTTTATCTTTGCCCTTATCTTTGCCTTTATCCTTGCCTTTGTCTTTCTTGTCTTTCTTCTTGTCCTTCTTTTTCTTCTTCTTCGGCGTGGGCAACGTACCTAAGGCAACAACAAGCGCGGCGTACAGGGCTTCGGCGCAATCTCGCTTGAGAATGATAGCGACGGTGTCGGACCAGTACTGGTCGCCTTTGTCCTTACCCTTCGACTTCTTGTCTTTCTTGTCCTTGTCCTTTTTGTCTTTACCATACTTTCCGTAGCCGTACTTATCGGTCTTCCCATCTTTGCCGCCCGGCTTTCCATCTTTGCCGCCTGGCTTGGGTTTGTCCTTGGCTTGCGGGGCGCCCCGGCTTGGGCCCCCTTTGGCTTTTCTCTTGCCGGCCATAACTTCCTCCTTCGGGTGAGAAATATCCGTCTAGTCGCGCGTAACGATTCCGCTTACTGTCGAGCGCTGGGGTTAAGTGGCGCACGGCGGAAACGCTGGTCCAAATTCAGAATCGGCGCCCGTGCCGGTTTTGCAGCCGCCGGCGCCTTCTGTTGATTCGAGCAAACGGCATTCGGTCCGGGGGTTCTGGTCGGGTTCTTCAGGTTGTCGAGCGTATCGACCCGGAAAAGACCCCATGCACCGAGTAATGCCTGGTCGGGCAGATAGGCAGTGTAGAGATAGTCGCCTGCCTTTCCGAACTGACCTCCGGCTTTGTCGATCACGAGATCGAAGTGATCGCTCGAGCCGTG
>DATJKO010000486.1:0-2070 GCA_035491355.1 Pyrinomonadaceae bacterium | reverse complement strand
GACGCGCTAACCCGATTCGCGCAAAACTTTCACCAGTTGCCATTCACATACCGCCCATTATGTATGAGAAGTTTAAGGAGTTGGACGGCACGCATCCGTGGCGGAATGTGAGTCCCGATGGTTATATCGATTATCGGGCCCGTTACCGGCCGCAGGGCCGTGTTCTCTTCTTTAACTTTCCACTCGCGAAAGAAATGGGCCTCATCCCCGAAGATCACGCACACAGCAACAACAAAGATCTCGAACAAACAATCCTCGACACGTTTTCACTCCGCATCATCAACGAATACGACCTCGAGCGCGGAACGAAGTTTCCGCCCGAAAGCGTCCGGCCAAAACCGTTCATGGCCACGCGCTATCTGCAAACTCAACATCGCAACAAGCAAGGCAAGACTTCCGGCGACGGCAGAAGTATCTGGAACGGTTATTTAAGAAACGACAACCTGACGTTCGACATCTCGAGCCGCGGCACCGGCGCGACGATCCTCAGTCCCGGTGCGCAGGAAGCAAAGGAACTACTCGCGACCGGCGATGTAACGTACGGCTATGCCTCAGGTCTCGCGGAGTTAGACGAGATGTTAGGCAGCGCAGTGATGTCCGAGATCTTCTACCGCCAGGCAATCCCCACCGAACGCTGTCTCGCAGTGATCGGCTTCCCTGACGGCACGGCGATCGGCGTGCGAAGTGCTCCCAACTTAATCCGGCCAGCGCACATCTTTCGTTACCTCAAACAAAACCGGCACGCGGAAGTTAAAGCCTCAGTCGACTACTTCATCGATCGCGAAATCGAAAACGGCATCTGGTCCGTACCCGAAGATCCAGCCCAACGTTACGCCATCGCGCTCGACTATTTCGCCCGCAACTACGCAAAACTCGCGGCCCTGCTCGAAGAGGAGTACATCTTCAACTGGCTCTCCTGGGACGGCGACAATATGCTCGCGAGCGGCGCGATTCTCGATTACGGATCGATCCGGCAGTTCGCCGCCAAACACGACAAATATCGCTTCAAGGACGTCGATCGCTATTCAGCTTCACTAGCGGAGCAGCGAGGCTGGGCGCGGACCCTGGTCCAGGTGTTCGCGCAGACGATGGACTTCATCGAGACAGGCGAAAAGAAGAACCTTAACACATTCAAGAACGCCGACTGTCTCCGCGTCTTCGACGAGGCGTTCGCGATGGAACGCGATCAGCGCATGCTCTGGCGCATCGGTTTCACCGCGGAACAGATCGCGCACCTCATGAACACTGCGCAAAAAGAGATTCGCGACTTCGATCGCAGTCTCAGTTACTTCGAAGACCGTAAAGTCGCAAAGGGCATCGAAAAACTCCCCGACGGCTTCACTCACAGCCCGGTCTTTCTGATCCGCAACCTGCTTCGCAATTTGCCGGGCTACTACCTCTCGCAAGCGATCACCCGCGCAGATGACGCAAGCGCCCACATGTCCAACGAGATTTTCCTCCAGACGATGGCCGCGTCCTACGTCGGCAAGAAGGATCTCAAACTCACCGACACGCGCATCGCCCACATCAGCGAGTTTCAAAATTCCTACCTGCGACTCGTCGCCGCGCTCGGTGGTCCACTCGACCTCGTCTTACAAACACTTCAAGAACGATCGGCAGTCATCAATCATCGTCACCGCATCACGGGCGACGCCGTTACGTGGATCATCGAAGAAGTAATCGCGATGAAAGGCAAGATCAGGATCGATGGTCTACAGGAAGCAATCGACGCGTTCATCGACTCACAAGTCCTGATACCCGGAAAGTGGCGTCCGGTTCCACCCGCCCAACTCAGCTCAAACACTCTGAAGTCGCGTCTGCTGCAAAAGATTCAGGAGAATTTGGAGGCATACAAGGAATCGATATAAGCTCACAGCCATGATTCAGTGGCGCGACATCCGCGAGCAGTTCCCTGTAACCACCAATTTCGTTTACCTGAACACAGCCGCCGCCGGCCCACTCGCACGCACGACGGCCCAGGCGGGCGTCAGTTACTACGAGCAGATGAAGAACGAGGGCGATCTTCACTGGGACGAGTGGCTCGCGCGACGTGAAGAGGTGCGCGCGCGC
>DATJKO010000485.1:0-3448 GCA_035491355.1 Pyrinomonadaceae bacterium | reverse complement strand
ATCTTTAAGGCTCTTTCAGGAGTTTCTCGATCATCTTCTCCAACGCGTCGAGTTCGTCTTCGTCGGCGCCGTTGGAGATGAAGCGGACCATCCCTTTGCGATCGAGCAGAAACGACGTCGGGATGGAGTATACGCCGTAGGCCAGATCATTCACGCTTGAATCACCGACGACAAACCCGTACGGCAACCGGTTACGCTTTTTGAAATCACGCAGGTAAACGAGTTCCTGGCCGGGAGTGACGGGACGCTGATCGGCGTGTCCGTAATTCTTGGTGACCCCGAGAACTACCAGCCCCTTGTCCTTATAAGTGTCGTGCCAGCTCGAAAACTTCGGTAGCGTGACGCGGCATGGCCCACACCACGGCGCCCAGAAGTCAAGCAAAACGACCTTGCCGCGAAGATCAGCGAGCTGGATCGGCTGCTGATCGACCCATTGAGTCGCGACGATTTCCGGTGGCGCTGTATCGGGGACGATCGTCATGTCGTCGAACATCTTGAACGTATCCAGCTTTGGTTGAATCGTTCGTAACCGGTACGTCATCCGTTTATACAGATTCGCCGATGGAAGAGAAAGCGAAAGCGCCCGCAGGCCTTCCAGCATCTTCACTGCCTTATCGCTTTGCTCGGTTTTCAGGTAGGCGTCTGTCAGCAGTAGAGCTGACTTCACCAGCATGTCGTCGCGTTTGAACTGCTCTGTTTTGAATTTATCGCAGAACTCGACCGACGACGTGAACATTACCTCGGCATGCTTCGCGACTTCCGTATAGTTCTGCGCTCGCTGAAATGCGTCGGCAATCAGAAACTCCATTCGATAACGATCGTCGGGATTTTGCGGAGCGTGCTTGCCGTAGTCGTTGACAGCCGCAACGGCTTCCTTTAGCTGACCCTTCTTGACCGAATAGAGCACCACGACGTTTCGCGCGGCCTGCGGCTTTTCGCCGTTCGGATTGTCTTTTAGTAGTAGCTGCATCGTGGAAAGAGCAGCGTCCGCGTCGGCGGCGAGGTGATAAAGCATGCCGAGATAGTAAAGATCGTCTGCGGCGAGTGATTTACGAGCGCTCAGGATCCCGGCGTTGTGGACGGCTAGTTCTTTTTGCTCGGTTTTGGTCTTCTCTTCGAGCTTTGCGTCGTACGGAAGATTCTGTTTGTTGAATTCCTGGTATCGGCGACCGAGGTAACCGTTGGCGTCTTCGAACAGTGCCTGCGCGGTGCGATCGTCGGGGTTCGAAGTTAAACCATTGCCACTGTCCAACTCCTGCGCGAACGCAGACGACGTCAACACGATGACAAGAATAGCGACGGCTGAAAGCCTGAAAATCATTGGCAACACTTTGCTGTCGAAAATTAGACGTGCACCAGGTCGAAGCGACTTGGACTAAAAGGTCCCAGCAATGGAGAACTGACACCTGTCACGACCGCTTCCGCAATCAAGTCCCCAGTGACCGGAGCGAGTAGGATTCCGTTTCGGTAGTGCCCCGTTGCATAAAACAGCCCGCCAATTTCATCACAAGGCCCCAGTACAGGCAAACTGTCAGGGGCGCGCGGCCTTAGCCCGGCCCAGGTGTCGACAATTGGCAAAGCGGACACTGAAGGTGAGATTTCCTGGGCGTGTTGGAGAATCGCGCTGATTCCGCCCGCCGTAACCTGTTTCGCGAAACCCGCATGCTCGCTAGTGGAACCGGCAAGCAGCCGCCCGTCTCGGCGCGGGACGATGTAACCACGCGGGCTGTAGATGACGTGACGGGTCAGTTGCGGGCGAGCATCGAAACTGATCATCTGTCCCCTGACGGGGTCGACCATCATCGCCCGCTTCTCTGACGGCTGTGAAAGCTTCAACAAGCTCGACCAGGTTCCCGCAGCGACGACAACGTTTGGACAACTGATAAAGCCTCGTAACGTGTGTACGCCGCGGACCTCATCTCGCTCGATCTTCACTGACTCGACAGTTGTGCCGGAAAGAACAGTCACGCCGAGTTTTGCGACGCTGTTTGCGAGCGCGCTGAGAAGTCGTCGATTTTCAACCTGCAGGTCGCGGGGAAAACGGAGTGCACCGCGAACGCTCTGACTGAGGCATGGTTCCAACTGAAGCGCCTGCGAAGCGGTCAGTTTCTCGACTTCCAGACCGGCCGCGGTTTGCCATTCGTAACGTTTTTCGATCTCGACAAGATCGTGATAAGTCAGGGCGATATACAGTGTGCCGGTCGTGTCGAGTTCGACGTCGATGCCGGTTTCGTCGTGCAGCGACGAGGCGAAGTCGGGGTACAGATCGCGGCTCTGGCAGGCGAGACGGAAGAAGTCGTCCTGTGAATTTGCCTCCGCCTGCGGCGCGAGCATGCCCGCAGCTGCAAACGATGCTTCGTGACCGAGACTCGCGCGTTCGATCAAACAGATCTCGCCGGCGCCGCGGTGTGCAAGAGCGCGAGCGATCGTCAGACCGATCACGCCGCCGCCGATGACGACGACGTCCGGGGAATGTTTGCTATCGTCTATTTGGGTTTGAACCATCTACGGATTGTCAGTCTTCGCCTAAAGACTTATCCTTGCGGCGGTCTAATTCATCAGCACACAGATTCAATCGGGTTAATATGCATCGTATCACACTGATTCCGGGCGACGGCATCGGCCCCGAAGTCGCTTCAAACGTAGTGCGAATCCTCGAAGCTTCGGGCGTCGAAATCCAATGGGAAACTTATTTCGCGGGCGCTCAGGCACTCGAAAAATTCGGCGAAACGCTGCCCCAGGATTTGCTCGATTCGATCCTGCGCAACAAGGTCGCCCTGAAGGGACCAATCACCACTCCGGTCGGAAAGGGATTCACGTCCGTAAATGTCGGACTCCGGAAAACGCTCGATCTTTACGCCAACCTGCGACCGGTGCGGGCATTGCCAAATGTGCCGTGTCGTTATCCGGAACTCGATCTCGTAGTCGTACGTGAGAACACAGAGAGTTTGTATGCAGGGTTGGAGCACGTCGTCGTTCCTGGTGTCGTCGAGAGTTTGAAGATCATCACGGAGAAGGCGTCGACGCGCATAGCGCGGTTCGCGTTTGAGTACGCGAGACGTGAGGGACGTAAGAAAGTGACGGCGGTCCACAAGGCGAACATCATGAAACTCTCCGATGGATTGTTTCTCGAGTGTTTCCGCACAGTCAGTCAGGACTATCCGGACATCACCGCTGACGACAAGATTGTCGACAATGCATGCATGCAACTCGTCATGCGCCCCGAACAGTTTGACGTCATGCTGCTCGAGAATCTTTATGGCGACATCGTCTCGGATCTGTGTGCGGGCCTTGTGGGCGGATTAGGGTTGGTGCCGGGAGCGAATATCGGTGAGAAGGGTGCGGTATTCGAGGCGGTGCATGGCTCGGCGCCTGACATCGCAGGTCAGGGGATCGCAAATCCGACGGCGCTACTGCAATCGGGAATTTTGATGTTGCGTTACATCGG
>DATJKO010000484.1:0-4321 GCA_035491355.1 Pyrinomonadaceae bacterium | reverse complement strand
ATTTCCAGCCGAGAAAAAACGGCGCCACTACCCGCCACGGCGCATAAAACCCAATCGTCTCGCGCAGGTTCACTCCGAGTCCCAAAATCCCTGCGCCAAGTAGGACCATCCAAAACTTCTTTTCCCGGATGCCGCGCAGGTGAATGATCAGAGCCGTCGTGAGCAACAACACTGACGGAACGTCAGTCATCACCTGCCCGCCGTAAAGCACGAACACAGGCGAGAACACGATCAAGATCGCCGCCATCGTCGCCGTGTAAAGTGAGCCGCTGATGTCGCGCGCCAGGACCCAGCACGCAATCACAGCGAGGGGAACCTGGGCCACCACCACGTACTTGAAAACCAGGTACGCCTGGTCCGGCTGAACGTTAAAAAGCGTGTGCGCAACCTGGTAGAGATAGTGATTGCTGAAGATGAAGAGGTTTCGACCGAGCGCCATCGACGATGGATAGCCCGTCAGCGACAGCATCGTGTAATCGAGACCGTCCCAGTCACCGATGAATGGATCGACGAAGTAAAGAACGAGCGCAAGCGCGATGATCGCTGGTGGCAACCACCACCGCCAGTTGCTCCAGAAGGATGCGGCGCCAGGTTGGCGGGCGAGAGAGACGTCAGGCGTGTTTGTCGTCAGGGACTGGTTCAACTAGTTGAGCGTCGATCGGCGTTTCCGGTCGCTTCACCATCTTTACGCGATTACCCTGCGCATTGTACTCAACTTCGTCCATGATGTTGTAGATGAGCAGCACTCCGCGGCCCGACGTGCGGAACAGGTTCGCCGGATCGCACGGGTCAGGAATCTCGCGAATGTCGAAGCCTTCACCTTCATCTTCGACTGTGAAACTCGCCTCCTTCGGCGACAGCTCGGCAGTGATTCGAAGCAGCTTGTTCGGATCGTTCTTGTTACCGTGTTTAACTGCGTTAACGAACGCCTCGTCCAGCGCGACGAACAGGTTCGAACGATCGAGTTTGATTAACCCCAGCTTCGCGACTCGTTCCTGCAAGTACTCGAGCACGCCGTTCATCAGTGCGAGATCGCTTGGCAGTTCAAACTCGATCTTCTCGTGAACGTGCGGCAGGAGGTTCTGATCGTCGACGTATCGCAGTTTGTAAGCGAGCGTCTTTTCGACGATCTCGCGCAACTCGTCGCGGTTGTAAGGGAGCCGGAGAAAGTTCGCTGCTCCCATTTTGAAAGCTTTGACGATGGCGATTTCCTTGAACTCCTGGCTCAGTGGAATGACGAGGTGTTTGCGCTGAAAATCGCCGATGGGTTGGCCGTTTACTTCGGCGTCTGAGAGGTCGCTGATGATGAGATCGAAGGAGTCGAGGTCGTCGCGGCGAAGCGCTTTGGCGCGTTCCGGAGTCGCAACCACATCGTGGCCGAGGTGTTCGAGAGCCTGTTCGAGCAGAACACGCAGCTCATCGCTATTATCGACGATGAGAATCCGGCGTTTTTCCATCCAGCTCCTATCCAAACTAACTTAGTTGTGCGAGGAGAGTTGCTTGCCGCGTGAGCACAACCGACGAACAGCTGTACGAAAACCTTTCGCCACGCGTTCGAAATATATCAGATCCTGCTACACTACGCCTCCTGTTGGAAACACGGATTTCCTCTAGTTCGCCCTGATGGCTAAGCCCGGAAAGCTCCAGACGTTCCTAGAATATTCGGCCGCAAAGTCCGTCCTCGCCGGTCTGGGAATATTGCCGGCGCCCGCTGCGATCGCTGTCGGCCGCGCGATGGGGCGCGTCTTCTACCTAGTAGCGAGTGACCTCCGGCGCACAGCCGCGATCAACCTCCGCTTGGCATTTCCCGAGAAAACCGACGGAGAGCGCCGCGCTCTCATCCGCGAGTGCTTCGACACGCTGGGACGAGAGCTTGGCCTCTTCAGCCAGTTTGCGACGCGCTCTCAGGAACAACTCAGGAACATGATCGAGCCCCGCGGTTTGGCAAACCTCGAGGCCGCGATCGAGAAGCACGGACAGCGCATCATCCTTTGGACAGCTCACCTCGGCGCCTGGGAACTGACGAGCTTCGGCATGTCTTTTCTGGGATATCGCTTCACTTTTCTGGTCAGAAGATTAGACAACCCACGGGTCGAGGAGATGGTCGACCGAGTCCGCACCAGGTTCGGGAACAAGACCCTCGACAAACTCTCCGCGGCGCGCTCGATGCTCAAGATCCTGCGCAATGGTGAGGCGCCACTTGGCCTGCTTTTCGACCTTAACACGCTTGACGACGAAGCGATCTTTGTCGACTTCTTCGGCGTTCCCGCAGCCACCAGTTTCATAGTTTCGAAACTCGCCGTCCGCATGCAAGCGCCGTTGGTGCCCGTTTTCTCACCCTGGAATCACGAGACGAAAAAGTTTCAACTCATCGTCGGTCCCGCTCTCGTACCGCCAACCACCGGCGACGAAGAAGCGGACGTCCGAAATCTGACCGCCAAACTGTCGCTAATAATTGAAGACCAGATCCGGCAACATCCCGGACAATGGTTGTGGGTCCACAAACGCTGGAAAACGCGCCCGCCCGGCGAGCCGCCGATTTATTAGATCCCATGGATTCTGTGGTTAAATACTGCGCGCCCGTGATGCAAGGTAACCGCGCTTACGAATTTGCCGACCTTTCCGACTACTCGTTTAAAGATCGCTTCTTAATTCGCACGGCTGACCTGGTCTTTTATTCACTGATCAAATTGATCGGCCTGACTGCGCGCTTTGAAGTGACGGGCTGGGAAAACCACGAGCAGGCGGAAGCGAATGGCGGACTGCCAATCTACGTGTTCTGGCACGATCGCATTTTTTTGACGACTTACTGGTGGCGGAAGCGTCGCATTGTGGTGATGACGTCACGCAGTTTCGACGGCGAGTACATCGCGCGGTTCATTCAGCGTTTTGGTTACGGAGCGGTGCGTGGTTCGAGCACCCGCGGTGGCGTCGGGGCAATCGTCGAAATGCTTCGGCTGATGCGCGCGGGTTGTACGACTGCTTTTACGATCGATGGTCCGAAGGGACCTCGTTACGTCGCGAAGATGGGTGCAGTGTTGTTGGCGAAAAAATCAGGCCATCCGATTCTCCCGGTCACGATGGCGCTGGGCCGTTACTGGACGACGCCGAGTTGGGACAAGTTTCAAATCCCCAAACCGTTTACGCGAGCACGAATTTATGTGGCGCCGCCGATCTACGTCCCGGCCGACGCCGACGACAACCTCCTCGAAGCCAAACGCAACGAATTACAGCAAGCCCTCGACGACTTGAACAAACTCCCCGTGTAATCTGTACTAACGAAAGGTGTCGAATGAGATCAATTGTCGCTTCTGTTCTGTGTCTGTTCCTTGTCACTATTGCCACCGCGCAAGCCCAGCTCAAAGCGCCCACCGAATCGGCGCTCGACCGTTTTCTTCGTTACGTAAAGATCGACACGCAGTCGGCAGAAGATCAAACGACCACGCCTAGTACGAAGAAACAGTTCAATCTCGCGAACCTGCTCGCGAAAGAACTCAACGAGTTGGGAGCACAGAACGTTCGCGTCAGCGAGTTTGCTATCGTTTACGCAATGATCCCTGGCAATCTGCCGGACAATTCAAAGGTCCCGGTTGTTGGTTTGATCGCACACATGGACACGTCGCCCGCTGTGTCCGGCGAGAACGTTAATGCGATCATTCACAAAAATTACCAGGGCGGAAACATCGTGTTGCCGAAGGACTCGTCGCAGGTGATCATGCCGGAGAAGAATCCGGAGCTCAAGGAGATGATTGGCGACGACATCATCACCGCCGATGGTACTACGTTACTTGGTTCTGACGACAAGTCGGGCGTCGCGGAGATCATGACGATGATCGACACGCTGCGTCAGAATCCGCAACTCAAACACGGCAACATCGCGATCGCATTCACGCCCGACGAGGAAGTCGGCGAGGGCATCGAGAAATTCGACGTGCAAGGTTTTGGTGCTAAAGTCGCCTACACGGTCGATGGAGAACAACTCGGCGAGATCAGTGACGAAACGTGGAGCGCTCGAACGGCGACGGTGACGTTCCAGGGCAAGAGCACGCACCCGGGCACGGCGAAGGGGATCATGGTCAATGCGATGTACGCGCTCGCAGATTACGTCGGCCGGTTTCCAAACAACATGTTGCCGGAAACCACCGAGAAGCGTGTCGGGTTTGTTCACCCATACGCGGGTGTGATCGACGTTGAGACTTCGAATTTGAAGATCCTGCTGCGTGACTTCGATATCAGCGGACTCGATGCGAAGGAGAAAATGCTGCGCGACATGGTGAAACAAACCGCGACGAAGTTTCCTCAGGTGAAGATCACGATCGAC
>DATJKO010000483.1:0-2392 GCA_035491355.1 Pyrinomonadaceae bacterium | reverse complement strand
CATAAAGCGGACGTGCAGTTTCGTTGGCCTCCGCCGGCGATGGTGAAGGCGAGGGTGACGGTGACGGCACCGGTTCTTGCGCGAGTACGACGGGACAGAGTCCGAAGATCGTGTAACACACAGCGGCAAGAATTCGTCGTTTCCAGCTCATCGTCATTCGCGTCTAAACGTCTCCAAATCAGCTTTGGGGATTCGTGAGGGAGAGCAAGCTTTGATGCGCCGGATATGATCGAGGATGCGCGTCCTCATCATAACACCATCCTTTCGATCTGCGGCTCACTTTCTACAAAGCATTTCGTTGACAATGTTTCCGGCAGGCTCATAGAATCGCCGTATTGACAAACCAGTGCAACGCAATCAAGAACCCGTCACAGTTGAAAGAGTGATTGCCACTCACCGGGCGCGGCGCAAAGAGATTCGAAAGAGGCTCGGCGAGTTTCAGGAAGTTTGGCGCAAAGGATCCGACGCGCGGCTTTGGGAAGAACTCGCCTATTGCATTTTCACTGCCGGCGCCTCGGCACGGATGGGTCTCGATTCAGTTGACGCGATTAGACCGTTGCTGCTCGACGGCGCACCGGAAGCGATGACGAAGGCGCTGAAGAAAGCAGGCGCACATCGTTTCCCCGTTGCCAGACCGCAGTACATCGTCGTCACGCGAAATTACTTTCGCGCGGAGTTTGACATGAAGCTGCGCAAACGGCTGCGCGGTTTTTCAGATCCGTTCGAGCGGCGGGATTGGTTGGCCCAGGAGAAACAGGTCAAAGGCCTGGGTTACAAGGAGGCCAGCCACTTTCTGCGCAACATCGGCGTCAAAGGGCACGCGATCCTCGACAAGCACGTGATGCGTTGCCTCTGCGAAGTGGGTGTCGTCGACGCAGCGAAGCCGCCGGCAACACGAGCGAAGTATTTGGCAGTCGAACAGGAACTGATTCGGTTCGCGCGCGAGATCCGAGTTGACTTCGACGAACTCGATCTCGTTCTTTGGTCTATGAAGACCGGTGAGATTCTGAAGTAGTCGACGGCGAAGCAGAGCCTTTCGCCGCACATCGGGGCGGCGAAGCCGTTGAAAACGGTTGGTGCAGCCCGGTAGCCCAAGTGAAACTGATAGTTAATTCAGAAAGTAGTAATCATGCGGTGTAACAACAAGACGCGTTTCTCCCGGACGGCGGCCCTTAGTGTGGCCGCCTTCGTGTTTTGTTTCGCGCTCGCCGGCGCCGCGCCTGACGCAAATGGTTTCGGCGACAAGAAGGCCTGCGAAAAAGGTTACCGGGCGTTGCGCAAAGGCGACTATCAGGAGGCCGAAAAGATCTTTCGCGACCTACTTGGCAAAGATGCGAAGGACCTCGAAGCACGACTCGGCCTGAGTTACACACTGCTCAAACAACGCAGCTTGCAGGGCGCTTACGACAACGCCGCGCGCGTGATCATGCTCGACCCTTTGTCGGCACGCGGGCACGCGTTGCTCGGCGCCGCGATTCTCGCTGCCGGTGAGTTTCGGCTTTCAGTTGAAGAGTTTCGCACGGCGTTGGCGCTCAACGAGAATGAAGCACTGGCGGTCGCCGGCCTGGCGATGGTCGACTTCTATGAGAACCGTTTGCAGGCCGCGATGCCGGGATTGCGGCGCGCCGCGAACCTGGATCCGAATGAGCCGGATTTTGTTTTCAACCTGGGCCAGGCAGCTGCGCGGAGTGAGCGATACAAAGAAGCCGCCGATGCTTATGAGAGGTTCTTGCTGATCGCGCCGAAGACAGACTTGGATCGTCGTGCGCGCATCGTCGGCTTGATCGACTTTCTTCGTTATCTCGGACGTCAGGGTTCGCTTTACATCGCGAGCGGTGAGAACCGCACTTCCGTGCCGTTCGAAGCGACCGACAATCGACCCCTCGTGCCGGTCAGAGTCAATGGTCAGAAGCAGATGATGCGTTTTGTGCTCGACACTGGATCGGGAATGTCCGTCATCTCCGAAGAGACCGCGAAGAAGCTCGGGATCAAACCAGTAGCACGCGGAGGGCTCGCACGTGCGGTCGGCGGCGGTGGCAAGTTTGAGATCGTTTACGGCTACATCGACTCGATGGAGATTGGCGGCGCGAGGATTGAAAACGTTCCGGTTTATATCCGAAAGTTTTTCGACAACAACGTTCCAGTCGATGGTTACCTCGGGCTGTCGGTCGTTTCCAAGTATCTAACCTCGATCGACTATGGCACTCGTCGTATGTCGCTGGTCCGTCAGAACCAATCTGACCTGCTCGAATCCTGGACAGTTCGGCGTCCCGAAGGAATGCTGGCGCTGGCGCCTGTAACTCCGAGTGACAGCGTTGTTGAAGTTCCGTTGCGTACGACCTCGAGCGGCTTCCTGAGTGGTGAAGTCAGTCTCGAAGGCTTTGAGAAGACC
>DATJKO010000482.1:0-3665 GCA_035491355.1 Pyrinomonadaceae bacterium | reverse complement strand
GTGGCCGAAAACTGGATGAACAAGGACGCGCGACACTCCAACACGCGCGACTTCCGCCCTCAGTGAAGAACTCGGATCGCCAAGCAGAAGCGCGTCCGGAGCTCGTGTTTGCCACACCACCGCGGCGCCAAGAGCGAGCACGAAGAACACCGCAAACGTAAACGCGACCTTGTAAGCGCCACGCAACGAGCGCCACGCAATCACCGTCGCGCCAATCGCAAACGCAATGAGGATCGTTCGCATGGCAGTGAAGACGATCCCGATCGTCAATATTGCCGTCGCGCCAACGGCGATCCTGAACGGTTTATTCAAGCCGTGGTTTCGCAGGTGCGCCAAAGCCAGCCCCAGCGCGAGTTGCGCAATCATTTGCAGCATCTCAGCGAACGTGCCGTAGTGTCGCGTCCACCCCGACGCCCGAAACCGATGACTACTTTCGTCGCCAATCAAACCCGACGGTGACGGTTCGCCGCGCTGCCTCGCCGTAATCTTGAACCCCGGGCGCTCGACGTTCTCGCCTTGCGAAATGATGCTCACCACGAGCGGTCTCTCCGCGGGCATCGTCCTCAGCAGCTCATCGATCTCGGCGGTCGTGTAAACCCGCGTCCGTCCGATTCGCCAAACGGTGTCACCGGGTTGAATGCCAACCTGATGAAACGGACTCCCAGGCGTCAGCGCCTGCACCACAACGCCTCGACCTCGCGCCAGATCGAACGCGCTGTAAGTTGCGCCGACGGATCCTGACAGAATCAAGACCAGCACCAACCCCAGCGCTGACCGCTTCGTCACAATCGCCTGTGCC
This sequence comes from Pyrinomonadaceae bacterium, assembly GCA_035491355.1. GTDB lineage: Bacteria > Acidobacteriota > Blastocatellia > Pyrinomonadales > Pyrinomonadaceae > PSRF01. Next base: position 2,866 of record DATJKO010000482.1, on the reverse strand, counting down.
AGATAGAAAAGAAACACACACCACGACGCTTGCAGCTTGACCAAACTGATCCGTGGTTCTTCCGAGAGTAGTGAGGAAGCGACTGTCCAGACGAGTGAAAGCAGAATGATCAGGTCAAACTTCGACCGGCGCAGACCGAGGCTTCCCGTCGAAATCGCCTTCATCGACCACCCGATGCCCGCGACGGCCACGCCGATGACGCTGGCCGCTACTGAATGCGGCGCAAACGCGACGTAAAGTACCAATCCAACCAGCGCAATACGCTGCCCCAACGTCGCCAGAGCGCCCGGCTCCGGCGACACTCCGGATCCATTGGAAGAGACTGTGGAACTGCTGTTTGGAGAGTCGGATAGGGTCAAAATTACGTTCGTTGACACCCTTTATTTACGCATGTTAGCGTATCCCGCGGCTCTTTTGCCGGAGTTGGAAGCTGGAGTTTCTGACAATTCGTTTATCAGAATGGCATTGTCCCCGCTGTCCCGCTACTACCGCGAAGTCGTGACCCGTATTAATGATACATAAGATTCCTAATGGCTTTCGATAAAGCTAAGGTCCTAAAGGCCGCTGAGAAATTCCTCTCCCAGGGAAAGATCAACGCCGCAATCAAGGAATACCGGCAGATCGTTGATAACGACTCTGGCGATCTGACTGCCTTGAACATGCTGGGTGATCTATACGTCCGCGCGAACAAGAAAGAAGAGGCCGTTTCCTGCTTCGAACGCATCGCCGAACACTACAGCACCCAGGAATTCACACTCAAAGCAATCGCGATGTACAAGAAGATCGAGCGTATCAGAACGCGCGATCCGATCATCGCCCATAAACTCGCCGAGCTGTATGCGACCCAGGGTTTGGTCCATGACGCGCGCGCCCAGTATCTCGTAGTGGCCGACGCCTATACGCGCGCCGGCGCCAATAAGAAAGCGCTTGACGTTCTGCACAAGATCGCCGATCTCGATCCGAACAACACCGAGATCCGGCTCAAACTCGCCGACGGTTATCTCAAAGAAAGCATGAAGCGCGAGGCGTCCGACGCGTTTATTCAAGCCGCGAAGCGTCTGCACCAGATCGGCTCGAACGACGCCGCCCTCGACGCTTACTCTAAAGCGCTCCAACTCTTCCGTGACGACCGCAATGCACTGCAAGGCATGCTCGACACGCACATCGCGCGCGGCACGGCCGACGAAGCCGCCGAAGTACTCGAGCGCGTCGTCGAAGCGCGTGAAGACGATGCAGAACTCGTGTCGATGCTGGCGCGCGCGCATCTGGAAGCGGAAGACCCGAAAGGAGCCGAGCGCGCAACGTCGTTGCTGATGGCGCACGATGCGACCACGTATCCGCAGTACCTTCCCGTCACTCGACTGTATCTGAAAACGGGCGAAGTCGACGATGTGATTCGCATCCTGTCGACGATCATCGAACGGATGCTCGCCGGCCGCGAAGAGCGCGAGCTGCTCGAAATCGTAAACCAGGTGTTGGTGCGCAATCCCGATCACGTCGGCGCGTTGCGAATGTTGGTGCGCATTCATTGGTGGCAGCGCGACATGGACGCGCTCCGTTCCGCGTTGGAACGTCTTGCCGAATCCGCCGAGGCGTCGGAGCTGATCGAGGAAGAGCGTTATGCGTTGACGCAGTTAGTGCGTCTCGCCCCGGACGAGCAACGTTACATGGACCGGCTGAACCTGCTCGGCGGATTGCAGGAAGACCCGGTTGACGATCTCTCGACTATGCCGGAACCCGCGGGTGAGATTCCGGAGTTTGAGACTTTTGCCGTCGTCGATGACGAGGACGAAATGCCTGTCGCACCGGTGCCGGAGTCGTTTGAGTTTGAGACGAACCAAGCGCCCGCTTCGACTTTCGAGGAGCCTTCGCCGGCCTTTGCCGATCCAACAGCGTCGTTCGCCGATTTAAATGAGGACTACTCCGAAGCAGTAATGCCGGTTCAGACTCCGGCGCCGGATGACACTGCTGAAGCTGAACGTGTCGAAACGGTGATGCGTCAGGAGCTCGAGAGCGTCGACTTCTACATCGCGCAGGGATATGCCGACATCGCCGTCGACACGCTCGAGATGCTGGAGCGTCAGTTTGGCCCACACCCGGAGATCCAGGCGCGACGCGAGAAGCTGACGGCGCGCAGTGCGCCGCCGACTGAGGCGGAAGTGTTTGAATTTGGCGGCGCGGAAGAGGTGGCGGAAGCGACACCGGTCGAGGCGGTCGCGTTCGAGAATGAAACCTCATTCGCAAGCATCGTCGACGATGGCGATGGTCTCCAGGCACCCGCGACAAAGGCGAAGCCCGTTGGTCCGGGAATCGATGCGGGTCTGGCGGAACTGTTTGAAGAATTTCGCGCCGCGGAAGAAGAGAACACCAGCCAGGAAGACTTCGAGACGCACTACAACATGGGCACTGCCTACAAGGAAATGGATTTGATGGATGAGGCGGTGCAGGAGTTTCAGACGGCGGTGAACCTCGTGAAACCCGGTGACGGCACGTCGCGTTTCTTACAGTGCTGCAACCTGCTGGGTCATTGTTTCATGCAAAAGAATATGCCGGAAGCTGCGGTGATGTGGTTCAAGAAAGGACTGTCCGCGGCTGGGCATACTGAAGATGAGTATCAGGCGCTGCGCTATGAATTGGCGTCGGCGTATGAGCAGCTCGGCGACCTGAAGCAGGCGCGCGAATTTTACACGGAAGTTTACGGCGTCGACGTTTCGTATCGTGAGGTTGCCGACAAGTTAAGCCAGTTGAAGAATAAGTAAAGCAGAGTCTTTCGGTCTTTGGTTTTTGGTCTTGGGTCTTGTACTTTGTACTTCGTACTTCGTACTTTGTGCTTTGTACTTGGTACTTTGTGCTTTGTACTTTGTGC
>DATJKO010000481.1:0-2063 GCA_035491355.1 Pyrinomonadaceae bacterium | reverse complement strand
CGACAAAGCAATTTCAGTCACGACCAGCAGGCTGCGTGAATGCCCACGAAGGCTAATCGATCCGCGACCACCTTCTTTAAGTGAGTCGTTGAGATCGACGCGCGACGTTTGCAGTGCGGGAACCACGCCGAACAGCATGCTGGCCAGCAACGTAATGCCGATCGTGAAGCCGAGCACGCGGAGATCGATGCCGAAGTCCATCCAGAATGGAAGCTCGATCGGGATGGCCTTCAACAACAGGTGCAACGCCCAGAGTGAAAGCGCGAAACCAAGTGCACCGCCCGCGATAGCCAACAACAAACTCTCGATTAGTAGTTGGCGCACGATGCGCCAGCGACTCGCGCCCAGTGCCGCACGCAACGCGAACTCCTTCTGTCGTGCGCCGGCGCGGGCCAGCATCAGGTTGGCGACGTTCACGCACGCCACGAGCAAAACGCAACCGACGACGCCGAGTAGAATCAGCAGTGCGTCACGATAATCGCCCGCCAGGTTCTGGTGCAGACTCATTATTTTGACGCCGAGACCTTCATTCGTGACGGGATTCGCTTGTTCGATCCGCAACGCGATGTTGTCCATCTCAGCCTGCGCTGCGGCAAAGGTGACACCGTCCTTCAATCGGGCGATGCCGGCTAAACCATGATCGGTGCGCGTGAACATCTGCGGCGTCAGCGCGAGTGGCACCCAGAGTTCGGAGATCTCGGGAAACCTGAACCCGCGCGGCATCACCCCAATCACTGTGCGCGATCGATTGCTGAGCACGATCTGCTTGCCCAGCACGTTTGGATCGCCGCCGAAGTTTCTCTGCCACAAGTCGTAACCGAGAATGACGACGGCGTCGTGCTCGGGACGGTCTTCGTCCGCTGTGAACGTGCGGCCGAGTTGCGGCGCGACCCGAAGTATCTCGAACAAACCTTGCGAAACACGTGTGCCGCGAAGCTCCACCGGTTCACCGGCGCCGCTCAAACCAAACCTGCTGGTGCCAAAATGGACCGCGATGTCTTCGAAGACCGTGTTTTGTTCTCGCCAGTCGAGAAAGTTTGGATATGAAACGGCTGCCGAGTCCACGCCGCGTTTGAGTGCCGTTTCATCGACGACGGCCAGCCGGTCGGATTGAGGGTAGGGAAGCGGTCGGAGCAGAATGCCGTTTGCAAAACTAAAGATGGCGGTGTTTGCGCCGATGCCGAGTGCGAGAGTGAGGACGACGACGATCGTGAAGGCGTAACTTTTGAGCAGCACGCGAACGCTGTACGACACGTCGCGCAGCGTGTTCTCGAGTGGACCAACGCCGCGAGCCTCACGACATTGTTCCTTGGATTGGTCGACGCCGCCGAATGTTTTCATCGCCGCGTAACGCGCGTCTTCCGGCGACATGCCGTTTTGAATGTTCTGCTCGACGTCGCGTTCGAGGTGGAAGCGCAACTCTTCGTCGAGCTCGGTATCAAGTTCCTGTTTGTGAGTTAACGCGCGCCAGCGACGTAAAAGACTGCTTAAGTCCACCGGTGAAAACCTCACGCATCTCGTAGGATTAGAGCGACTGCGCCTGAGAAGCGCTCCCATTCTTTACGTTGTGTCTCGAGCTGTTTGCGACCGCGAACAGTGAGTCCATAGAACTTGGCTTTGCGGTTGTTGTCGGACGGCCGCCAGACGGCGGAGATCAGGCCGCGTGCTTCGAGGCGATGGAGTGCTGGGTAGAGTGCGCCTGGGGTGACGCTGAGCACTTCGCCGGAAACGAGCTGGATACGCTGCATGACATCCCATCCGTTAAGGCTACCGGAGCTGAGCAGTCGTAGGACGAGGAGTTCGAGCGTTCCCTGTTTGAACAGGTCAGCCGTTTGTTTGTTCATGCGGCGTTCCTCTAGTCAGTCGATAGGACGAGCCGGAGTCTAGCGCTCGACCTATCGGCTGTCAATAGGAGCAGGTGTTGTTTTTGTATTGCGCCGATTATTGGATTTGATCTATGAGTGGTCGCATGATCAAGCTAATGGCCCTGGCCCTGATGCTGGCCACACTCCCCTTCAGTCAATACTCCAAAGAGGCGTACCTGACCAGGATTAGTTGTGAAA
>DATJKO010000480.1:0-12026 GCA_035491355.1 Pyrinomonadaceae bacterium | reverse complement strand
GTCCCTCCTGCACGAGATCGCCTTTTTCAACTCCAATCCCCGCGACGCGGCCCATCACCTTGGCGCCCACCGCGATCTTGTGATGCGCCACCACATATCCCGTCGCGGACAGAATGCTCGTGCCCGCCGCTGCGCCGCCTGCGGTCTCGACGCGAACCGGCGCCGCCGAGATTGTCTTCGTTCCGGTAAAGAGAAACACGTAGCCGAGAGCCGCCAGCGCAACCAGAACAGACACACCGAGTAACAAGAGCTTCGGCGAACGATTCTTACTTCCCGGCGCAGGCGCCGGTGCGCGATCGATCTTCAAGCTCCTCAATCGTTCGTTGAGGTTTTTTTGTTCCTCGGTGGACTGGGGGTTTGTAGCCATTGTTAATTACGCGCGAAGTGCATCGACGATCCTGAGCCGCGACGCTCGAATCGACGGCAACAGCGATCCGACAAAACCGATAATCGCTCCAAAGGCTAGGGCCCAGAGCATCAGGTCAGGGGTCAAACGGAAGTTGAACGCGATCTCGCTAAACGTGGCCCAGTTTGACGTGCCGGTCGAAACAAAATTCAACGGCAGCGCCAACAGAATTCCCATCGCTGCGCCGACCAGCGCCACGGCGATCGACTCCAAAAGAAACGCCAGCAGAATACTAATCCGTCCAAACCCAAGTACACGCAAGGTCCCAATCTCTTTGGTGCGACGGGCGACGGCGGCGTACATTGTATTCATGCCGGCAAATCCAGCTCCCACGGCCATGATGAAAAAGATGAACCCAGCCAGAAACTTTAATGCACCTGAAGCGATTCCCTGCTGGTCCTCATAGAACTGCCGCTCCGATAACGCCTTCAAATGCAGTTTCGGATCATCAGTAATGCGCTTCGACAAAGCGGCTAGCGTATTTTGATCCTTCACCCGCAACAACACCGAAGAAAAACTCTCGCGCTTCGCGCTGCTTGCAAGCGAGTTTGCGTCAACCCAGATCTCCGATTCGAACGCCTTGCCGCCAGACTCAAAGGCCCCAACAATTGTGTAGTCCGTTGTCTGGATACGAAACTTGTCGCCGACGTCCAGCCCCTGAAACCGTTCGGTGATTCTCTTGGAAACCACCGCCTCGGCCAGTCCCGGCTGAAATGTTCGTCCGGAGGTGATCCGGAATCCCGAATGTAGTTTGAAAGACATTGGTCCAACGCCTCTGATCGTCACGTTGGATCCCTGGCTCATACCTTTTCGCGGTTTATAGATCAGCGTGATGGTCTCGGCCGTGGCCAGCGGTTGATCGCCTTCACGCTCCACGCCGTCGAGGTATCTCAGATCGTTGAATTGCTCTCGCGAAACACTGCTGTTCAACTCGGCGGTACTACCTTCGCGCACGACGATGACGTTCAACGGCTCACCACTGCTCGACAACGTCATGTCAATCCCCCGCGCCAATGCCATCACCATCAGGAAGACGGCGACCGTCAAACCGATCGTGAACGCAGTCGCGAGCGTACTGCCCTTGCGCACGACCAGATTTCGCAGATTGTACTTGATGGGTAGGGCCATTATTCAGTGCTCCGCAGCGCTTCCGCGATCGTTAGACCAGTAACCCGATAGGTTGAATAGGCCACGCTGAAAACGCCGACAAAGATCGACAACAGGAAAGCTGTAATCAACGTTTGCGGTTGCGGTATGAACGATACAACAGTAGGTATGTAAACGCTCATGTCCACAGCGCGGTAGATCAACACCGCGGCGCCGATTCCGATCGCTCCTCCTATGATGGCCAGAAGTACTGACTCGCCGATGAACAAACCGGCAATCGTGTGGCGTTTGAAGCCTATTGCTTTCAGCGTTCCCACCTCCTTGGTCCGTTCACGCACGGTCATCGCCATCGTGTTGCCCATCACTAAAAGCAGCGAGAATGTAATCGCCGCCATGATGGCGTAAAGGAACTGCTTTATGCTGCCGGTCATCGCTTCGAAACTCGCTGCGAACTCACGTTCGCTCTCAGTCTTCGTCGGCGCGTCGGTGTTCACAAACATCGCATCGATCTCCTGACCGATGCGTGCTACCTGATCTGGTGAGTTCGCCAGCATTGCAAACATCCCCGCCTGGTCCCTCGCCCAATCGGGCGCCAACTCGCTCAAGTAATCGTGATGAAAGAAGAGCGTCTTTTCATCGCCGCCGGTACAGATGCCACGAACGATAAACTCAACGTCCTTATTGTAAATGGGACTTTTCAAAGTGATCCGCTGTCCTGGCTGGAAGCCGTGCAGCAGTTGCAGCTTCTTACCCACGATTGCACCCTGCCGGTCAGCAATGAATGCTTGCCATTCCGCGTCAGACATCTTCAGCTCGGGATAGATCTCCCTCAGCTTCGCGGCGTCCGCAGCGAAGTTCGCAAAGAAATTCCTTTCGTCCTTGTAGATTCCGCCGAACCAGGTGAATGGCATCACCGCTTTTACGCCCGGCACAGACTGTATGCGCTGAACATCTGCGATGGGCAGCAGGAATGCGAGTGACACGGAGTGGCGGCTCATCAGTCTTGACGGGTTACCTTCCTCGCTGCCCCGTTGCATTTCAGTCAGGATTGTTCCGAGCGTGACTATCAGGAACAGCGACACAACCAGACTGGAAACAGTCAGCAACGTGCGCAGCTTGTTACGCAAGACGTTCTTCAAGATCAGCTTTGCGAATCTCATAGGTTCCTCAAGTTTAGCAAAGGCGGGAAACCGTGTTTCGGAATCGATACGCTGAAGATCCGAACCGTGTTCCCTCGCATCACTTCGGCGAGATTTCCCGGCGCAGATAGAACAATAAGTCCGTCGACGGCGGATCGATGCCGAGTTGGCGAATCATTCCCACCACCTGCCCGCGGTGTAACGTGGCGTGATTCGCAACGTGTTGCATCTGATCGACCAAACGCATCGAACTCGCGTCACCGCTGAGAAGCTTGAAAGGCAGGTCCGCAGCCAGCGTTGACTCGTCTAACCGGGCCACGTATTGCGAGCGGCGGTCGGCGACCTCGGCCCAACGATCCTGCAACATCGCGAGGTCCGCGCAGGACGCGGGCGTCCACATTGACCAGGCTTCAGCTTTCGCAGGCGAACGTCCATGCCAGCGTTCTAACCAGATCCATTCAGCCCCGGCCATGTGCAGTAGTGTTCCGAAAATCGAGTTGTGACTGATGCCGACGTCGCGGCGAAGGCTCTCGTCCGGAAGTTTGCCGGCGGCCGTCATCGCCAGTTCGTTGGCCCATTCGGTGTAACTGAGAAGATGCGTGATGTCCGGGAGATTCATGACCGCGATTCATATCACAAAAGCGTGATTCTTGCAGCCAGAACGATACGTGAGGAACTGGTGCGCAACCGGTTTCGGAGGTCTACGTTTTTAGATCAAGGCCGGCGTTTGAGGGTTTGAATTTCCGGCGTGCGATGGAGACCGCTCCCGTCTGTTCTCTTCAGCACCAGGAACACGCCGTCCCACAGCATCAACATCTCTTCACTGCTGCTGTCTTTTATCAACAAACTCTGTGGCGGCTGCCATCCGCTATCTTCACATTTCACGTTTATCGTTCTGACAGACTCAGCTCTTACGCCAAGCGATTTCCAGTCGAGGCCAAGCCGGCGCAGCGTCTCATCGTGAGTAGCGTCCTTGTCCTGAAAAGCCGGCGATCGACAAACTTTGTCGCCCACTTCAGCGCGGTCGAGATGCAGATGCACATTGACTCCGATCAACTTATCGAGTTCCGGAGTTGCTTGATCGCCCTTCGCAACGCCGTCGGCGAATCGATAATCAACCACTCTCCAGGCGCCTAATGGCGTTGTAACACACACAGAGTCAAAGAGCTTTTCGGTAATGCCGCCCGGTTTCAGCAACCTCCACTCGTCTGACTCATTCGCGACGCGTTTCTGGATCACTTTGCCGCTGGAATCCAACAACGCTATCTCAAAGAATTGGTATCGCCGCTCGTTGAGTTTGAAGTCGATCGTTTCCAATCGCGTTTTGTATTTGAGTTGTGGCTGACCGCTGATGCTTTCAGACTTGGAAAGGACGGTCCGGAAGTCCGCGCGCAAAATATTGCCGGGCGCAAATCTCGGACTCGAAGAATTGAACTCGATCACGGAGTCTTCCCCCGTGTACACACGCTGCCAGCTTTCCTTTGCCGATTGCGCGCGAGCGCCGATTGGCCCAGCCAGCAAAAGCAAACCGGCGATGACGAACCATGAAGTGTGACGTTTCGTCTTATTCATTGGCGAGTGGGTTTAAGGTCCAAACCGGTTAGGTGGACCGTTCAAGATACTCTGCGCCAGTTTCAGATGCGCCATCAGGCGAATCTCCGGACGCTCGAACTGCGATGCCAAACTCACTGCCCGGTCAAAGTCAGACCAGGCAAAGAAGGCCGCCTGTTGCGACATCCCTGTCAGAATTTCACCAATCGCGCCGTTCGCTGACATGTTCCATTCGCCGTTGCGAAGATAGTTTGTGTCGTAACCATCCAGTTTCACTGCAATGTCGACAAGCTCGTTCAGTTTCGGAACCAGCGATTCCATAATGGCGAAGCCACGATCGCTCTTCTCGTAGCAATATAACATCGCCAGAACGATGCGCAGGCGGGTCTGATCCTTGCCAGGTTTCAATGTGTTGATGAAATCATTGGCCTGATTAAGAAGCTTCAGGCCGGCATCTCGATTCTTTTCGCCCATTAGGTTTGCTTGAGCAATCAGCATATAGGAGCGCGTTAAGTTGTCAGGAGCCCCGTCCAGTTCCTTCTGTATCATTTCAAGCCTGGCATCAAGGTTGTCCCGACTTTGCTCCCGTTCGAGGTATTCGCGCATGCGCTGTTTTTCTTCCGAGTCGCCCTCCAAACTGTCCATCAGTTTAAGCGCCTTTTCGTAATCGCCGGTCTGCCTCGCTGCTTCAAGCGATCTCACGTAAACGAACGATCGCGTTTCGGGATACTTGGCTGCGATTTCCTGAATTTGGTTCCAATCACCTTGTGCGTAGAGCTCATTGAGCTCCTCGTAGATCAGCGTCAGGGGACTTGAGTCATATCCCTCACTCTTCCACTGGCTCAAACGCGCGATTCGGGGATTGAACTTCTCCGCCTGCTTAAGACTGTTCGCGACCCACTCGCAGAAATCAGTCCGTTCATCTTCGTCCGACATTTTCTTTCCGCATCCGAGTTCCAGGGCCCGTGCCAGTAGGAAACCGACAAACTCTCGGTAAGTTACTTCGTCTGCGTCCGGGGGTACGAACTCCTGGACCAGGCTCTGCGCGAATTCCCTGGCGCGCCAATCGTTGTCAACGTCGGCGCCGCGAAGTTTTTCAACGGCGTCCTTGTAGAGCGTTTGCGCTTCGGATCTGTGCTTGCGATTCAGTCGAGCAATCAACGAGATTATGTCCCGTGAATAGCCACGCTCGAGTGACTGGCGACCGACTTTCAGTGCCATCTCAGGATTGTTTGCGGCAACTTGTTTCGCCAAACGCAACCGGACCGCTTGATCGTTCTCAGCCACCTCCGGCGGCAGTTTCTCGCCGTCTACCGCCGTCGCGGTAAAGAATTCGAGCGCCGCCTCCGGATCGTTCTTCGCAATCCTGTCAACCGTATCAGTTCTCAATCTGAGAAAAACGCGGACCGTGTTGTCGTCCACGGGTCGCGGTTCCTGACTTCGCAGTTCGTTGTTGATGTCCTCTTGCACGAGCCGCATCATTGCTCGCGCCCTCTCTTCATCATGCTTCCAAAGCGACTCGATGAGGTTCGAGGCCATACGCGCCCGGTTTTCCGGCGACTGCAAGGTGTTCAGTTCTGTGGCTATCGATTCGAGAAGCTTGAACGATTTCTCACGCAACGCGGCGACTTCTTCCTTGCTCGGCGTGTTTTTGTCCTGCTGGGCCTGTGCGTTTCCCGAGACAAGCAAGACGAGTAGCGCGAGGGTCAAAAAGGATCTGTGGGAGTAAATCATCGAGCCTCCGTGTTTTTCGGACAATGATCCGGTCTGTGATTTTTAGAGTCGCGGTGCGAACGACGGTTCCCTAGTGCCGACCGCGCATATCGGGAACGAGAATAATAACGCGAATTGCGATCCAGAGTTCCGAAAGGCCTGTTTAGCAGTGAAAGTGACCGTCTGTTATAGTGGGCTTTGCACAAAAAGTCTTAGCCGGATCGTTGCGGCTTCGCCGCCTCGATGTGCGGCGGGGGCGCAGCCCCAATGAAGAAAAGAGCTTTTCGGCAAGGCAGAGCCTTGCCTCACATCGGGGCGGCGAAGCCGCTGAGAACCGACTTTTTGTGCAAGGCTGTTATAGTGAGTAAATCAATGAAAAAGGTGTCGCGCGCAATGAGTTCTCCGGTGCGATCGTCGGCCATGTTGGCCGTGATCGTCGGCTCGTTGTGCTTTTCAGTCGGTGAAGGACTCCGACTGACGCCGTTTCCCGTTTCGACGGTCATTGAGCCTCAGGAAGTTTCCCTAACAAACCCAGCTTTTGCCAAGAGGCTGTCGCAGTACGGCCCACTGGACGTTCCCGCGCAGTCACAAAAACGCAGCAAGCGTCAGGTTTTGGCTGTCGCCGGTCCAAGCGCGTCCGGAACTCAGGTCATGCCGGCGGTGCTGTCGTCTGTATCGGAAAACGAAACCACAAACCCCGTTGCGGTTCGCTTTGTAAGCCGCCCCGCGGGTCGCGCTCCACCTCTCCAGTTCTAATTCCCCTCAACGCCTAATCAAACACCGAACACGCAGAAGCTCTCTTCTGTTCGCATTGGTCTATCGAGGTCCGCCCAACCTCTATCGGCTCCACGAAAGGATTGCCAACGATGTCAACTATTCGAGAAACGGCCCTGCCCGGGGTAGGTCGCAAATTCCAAATCGAAACCGCTAACGGTGATCGTCTCGTTATCGTGATTCACGACGACGGCACTCGCGAGCTGTATCACTTCACGCGTAAGCAGCCCGATCGCGTCGCGTCCGTCGTCACACTCGCCGACAGCGAGGCACGACAGATCGCCGGAATCATCGGTGGCCTGACCTACGTTCCGAAAGCACTGCCGTCTGCTGAGATCGTCCTCGACGACCTACTGCTCGAGTGGTACACGATCGAGCCGCGATCAGCCTGCATCGGCAAAACCATTCGCGATCTGCAATTGCGAAAGTTAACGGGTGCATCGATCGTGTCGATCATTGAACCCGATCGCGTCAAACGCATCAATCCCGAACCGGACACGGTCTTGCACGAAGGCGCCACGCTTATTCTCGCCGGAGACCGGCGGACGATTACCAGTCTCAAACAACTGCTGGTCACAGGGAAGGTGGGTTAACGATGGACCATGTGATTCTGGAGTTTGGTCTGGCGTTAGGACTCATCGGCGTGGCAGTTTCGCTGGCCGCAAAACTTCGCCTGTCCAACGTACCTTTTCTGATCCTGATCGGAATGGCAGTCGGACCACATGCGCCGCAGATCGGCGTGTTCGACTTCCGTTTCATCAGCAGTGCACCGTTGATTGAGTTCATGGGCCGCGTTGGAATTCTGTTTCTGCTCTTTTACCTGGGTCTCGAGTCGAGTGTCAGCCGTTTGATACAGGCGGGCAAATCGATCTTTATCGGCGGCACGATTTATATCGCGCTCAATTTTGTGTTGGGGGTTGCATACGGTTATTTCACCGGATTCGCTCCGAAGGAAATGCTTATCGTCGCCGGGATCACCACGATCTCGTCCAGCGCCATCGTTGCCAAGATCCTGTTCGATTACCGCAGGACCGCCAATCCTGAAACGGAACTCATACTCGGAATAACGATGTACGAAGATGTCTTTCTCGCGGTGTATCTGTCGCTGCTCTCCGGCATTATCTTGAGTGGCGCGACATCGTTTCGCGGCGTTGCATTGTCGGCCGGAGTGGCGCTCGGCTTCATAGTCGGTTTGATAGTTGTGGGACGATGGGCGACGCCGCTGCTCAACTGGCTGCTGCGCATCTCGTCGAACGAGGTATTTGTGATCGTAGTGTTCGCGTGTCTGTTTATCTTCGCCGGACTCGGCGAGACGATTCACGTGGCGGAGGCAATCGGCGCGCTGCTTTTGGGCCTGATACTAGGCGAGACCGAACACAGCGGGCGATTGGAACGACTCGTCATCCCGTTTCGTGATTTCTTCGGTGCGATCTTCTTCTTCGGTTTCGGACTGACGGTCGATCCGTTTGGACTCGGAGGCGCGGTGTGGCTGGCAATCGGCGCGGCAGCGTTGTCGCTGGTTGGAGTGCTCATCGCCGGACAGTTGGCCGGACGAGCCGCGGGACACTCAGGGGCCACGTCATTGAACGTTGGTCTCACGCTGCTCGGACGCGGTGAGTTTTCGATCATCGTCGCGAAATTGGCCCAGGCGGGCGGACTGGTCGCGTTGATCCAACCGTTCGCGGCGCTGTACGTGCTGATACTCGCGACGTTCGCTCCGTTACTGGCGAAAGAGTCAGAGCGAATCTACGACTTGTCTGCGCGAGTCTTCAGGCGCTCGCGCAAGCGCACCGAAGTTGAACTCAGCGAGACTTAGAGCTCGACGATTACGACTTCCAGGCCTCCGTCTTCAATGCCCAAATGCTGTCCGGATAGTTTTGCTCGAACATTCCGGGCAGCTCGCCGAGGATCGTGTGATCGTTCGTCGCTTTGTAGTGACTTACGCCTTTCCAATAAAGCGCTACTGGAGCAGCTTGCGAGTTGGGATAACGATCGAGCACGGTGGCGTACCGGCGTTCCGCGTCGGCCCAGTTCTTGTTCATGAACGAGACGCGAGCCAGGCCCAGTTCCAACTGCGCACGAAACTCCTCCGGTGGTAGATAACCCTCGAGCCGAAATCGCTCGTTGCCATTCGCATCGAGGATGACCAGCGCAGGCGTCCAGTTCGCGTCGAAGCGGTGGAAATAAACGGGGTGCTGTTTGATGTGTGCTTCGAGTGGGACGAAGTTTTCGTTGATGAATGAAGAGATTTCGTCGTCGCTGTACGACTCGGCTTCCAGCCGAGCACAAGCGCCTCAGGCGGGCGATGCGCTGAAGTCGATGAGCACGGGTTTTTTCTGTTCTTTCGCTTCGGCGAGCGCACCGTCAGCGTCGGTTCTCCAATTAACTTTCATAGTTTCCTCCTCGTGGCGAGATTATAGCCGTTGCTCGGGAAAATCTTTTCCGGACCATCGCTTAAAGGTGACGTTTGTTTGCCGAACCCCGCAGCAACAGCCGAAAGCTCACCCAGCGTACAGATGTTGCTTGTAATCCTGCGCCAAGGTTCTGCAAACTACAACGACCCAATGAGCAAAGTCGCAAATCGTTATGAGCGTGAGACGAATGCATTCCTGTCGATCCGTCACCTTGCCGATCAGGCGTTCTCCCGCGCCGCCGGTGCGCCGCTCATCGCGGGCAATAACGTGCGGCTGCTGATCGACGCGAAGGAGAATTATCCCGCGTGGCTCGAAGCCATCGACCAAGCCGAGCGCTACATTCACTTCGAAAGCTACATCATTCACGAAGACGAGGTCGGTTGGACCTTCGCCGATGCGCTCATCGCCAAGGCTCGCCAGGGCGTGCGAGTGCGGGTGATTTACGACTGGCTGGGCGGACTCGGCAAGACTTCGCGTTCGTACTGGAACTATCTTCGCGCCGGCGGCGTCGACGTGCGCTGCTACAACGCTCCGCGCCTCGACTCCCCGTTCGGTTGGCTGAGCCGCGATCATCGCAAGACGATAACTGTAGACGGCGAGATTGGCTTCGTCACCGGCTTGTGCGTCGGCCGCATGTGGGTGGGCGTACCGGAAAAAAAGATCGATCCCTGGCGTGATACCGGGATCGAAGTGCGTGGACCATCGGTTGCAAACATCGAGCAGGCATTCGCTCGCGTGTGGGACATCACGGGCGACCGGCTGCCGCCGGATGAAATTGCGCGATACGAGGACGAGCCCAAAACAGGTGGCGTCACGCTTCGTGTGGTGCCGAGTGAGCCGGCAAGCGCCGTCATGCTGCGGGTGGACCAACTGGTCGCCACGCTCGCGCGAGAACGGCTGTGGTTAACCGATGCTTACTACGCCGGCACCACACTTTACGTGCAAGCATTGCGAGCGGCGGCAAAAGACGGCGTTGACGTGCGATTGTTGGTGCCCAGCGCTTCGGACATTCCGATTGTGAGACCGCTTTCACGCTCCGGATATCGTCCTTTGCTCGACGCGGGAGTCCGCATCTTCGAATGGAATGGGACCATGCTTCACGCGAAGACCGCCGTCGCCGACGGTACTTGGGCGCGCGTCGGTTCGACGAACCTTAATCTCGCAAGCTGGTACGGCAACCTCGAGCTCGACGTCGTGGTCGAAGATGTGCCGTTCGCCAAATTGATGGAGGAAACTTACCTTCGCGATCTCGAAAACTCGACGGAGATAGTTCTCGACGCGAGACGAAAAGTGCGAGCGCCCAAACATCAAGGGAAATCGCACCCGGCGATGACCAGCGGTGGCGGAACTGGAGGACGCGCCGCCGCCGGTGCGATTCGTATCGGCAACGCAGTTGGGGCAGCGTTCACGAATCGCCGTGTGCTCGAACCGGTCGAGGGCCGGTTGATGGTAATCGTTGGAGCACTGTTACTATTTCTGGCGATACTTGGCTGGTCCTTCCCGCGCGCGCTTGCCTATCCGCTGATTCTCTTTCTGGGTTGGACCGCGCTGGCACTGATTTACAGAGGCTGCAAATTGTGGATGGAAGGACGGCGTAAGTCAGCGCCGGACCAGGACGCAGCCGCGTCGGAAACACGAACAGACGCTGCTGTCGCTGCGCCCGTCACAAAAGAGAGAGTCAAATAAACATGAAAGTTTTTATAGCTTACGACGGATCGGCCCCCGCCGATCTGGCCATCGACGGCTTGAAGCGCGCCGGTTTACCGGCCGATGGAGTTGAGGCGCTCGTGATGTCGGTCGGTGAAGTGTGGCTTCCGCCCGCCGGAAATGACGACAACAGTTTTCCCAGCCAGACTTTGCCGGGTCTCAAGGAAGCCCGCGAACATGCTGCCGAAGTGATGCGCAACGCTGAGGAAGCAGCGGCACACGGAGGCAAACGCGTGCAACAGATCTTTCCGCAGTGGCGGGTCACCCACGAGGCGCAAAATGGTTCGCCTGCCTTTGAGTTGCTGAACCGCGCGGAACAGTGGCAGGCCGATCTGATAGTTGTCGGTTCGCTTGGCCACACGGCACTCAGCAGGTTCGTGCTCGGCAGCGTGTCGCAGAAGATCCTGACCGAGGCATCGACTTCTGTGCACATCAGCCGAGAACATCCGGGCACTGGAGCGTCGGGGGAACGCGTTGTCGTCGGCGTGGACGGTTCGACCGGCGCGCTCACCGCGGTCAGAGCTGTCGCAAAGAGAAGCTGGACGCCAGGCACTGAACTTCGCATCGTCGTCGCCGACGACATGATGAAGGGCAGTCCAATCCTGATGCTGATTCCCCCGATTCGAGACTTCGTCGACGAAGTGAGGACCGAGGAGCGCACGCAGTCTGAACGCATTGCGCTCGAAGCGGCAAAGGAACTTCGCGCCACTCTGAAGGCCGAAGGCGTGACCGTTTCTTCAGCGGTCGAGACTGGCGACCCGAAGCGAGTGCTGCTGAAACACGCGGAAGAGTTTGGCGCCGATTGTATTTTTACCGGCGCGACTGGTTTCAGTA
Organism: Pyrinomonadaceae bacterium; assembly: GCA_035491355.1. Lineage (GTDB taxonomy): Bacteria > Acidobacteriota > Blastocatellia > Pyrinomonadales > Pyrinomonadaceae > PSRF01. The sequence continues at coordinate 381 of DATJKO010000480.1, read as the reverse complement.
GTCGCCTTGAACGATTGGTGTTGGGAAGTGTCTCGTCGGCTGTGGCTGCGCGTGCTCAGTGTTCGGTGGAAGTCGTGCGCGAACGCGAGGCGCTTACGAATCGATCGTGAAATCGGCGACGATCGGCAGGTGATCGGAAGCGGCAAGTGCGAGCCGGCTGCGATGCACCGAGATTCGGTCCAGCTTCAGAGACGAGTTGTAGTAGACGTGATCGAGATGCAGTAGCGGAAACACGCCGGGGTACGTGCGCGCTTTTCCGGCGCGTTGTTCCGGTTCCGCGCTGTTCAGGTGGTGGCTGAAGAGTTTCGTCGTCAAACCTCTGGTCCACTCATTGAAATCGCCGAGCACCACCCGCGGCGATGAATCACCCACAATCACTTC
>DATJKO010000479.1:0-8637 GCA_035491355.1 Pyrinomonadaceae bacterium | reverse complement strand
AACCTCGCGGTTCGTAGCGCCGGCAGGTCAGATCGTGATTGTGTTCGGCAACGATCGGGAGTCGGGTCAGAACCGCGTTCCCGTAAGCCGAGCCGCGAAGCCGTCGATTCTCGCCGATGCGAAAATCGAAACCGAGTTCCTCCGCGATCGCCTGTACCTGGTTGTGTTCCCGCGCCGCCTCATCCATGCCCACGACTTCCTGGAGGGCGATGATGTCGGCATCGATCTGTTTCAGTACTTCGGCAATGCGTTTTGGCCGCACACGGCGATCAAGTCCCTGGCACTTATGAATGTTGTAAGTTGTGACCCGAAATGATGACACCCTGGGTATATTTAAGCATTACTTCAAATCGCTGTTCCACCCGTGTCAGTCGACTGCTTTGTACAAGAAGTCCCGAAGCTTATTTGCTTTCTGTGCGCGCTCTGCGTATCTCGGCAGTCTCTGCGTTGAAAAGGCCACTAACCGCCGAGTACGCCAGAGAAGAAGAACGCTGTCAATAAGCTTTTGTGCAAAACCTCAGTCGACTGCAATCCACTCAGCCGTTGCGGGAAAGAGTTTCTTCTCGGGATCGATCGTCACGACGTACGCGCCGAGTGCGCCGATGCGGCGGTTGGGGCCGAAAGTGATCTTCGGCATCAGGCCTGTGTCGTATTCGTAGAGGCCTTCAAGCGCGGTCACGAGACGTTCGCGGCTCAGATCCTTGCCACAAAGCTCGAGCGCGTAAACGAGGATGCGCGCGGCGGCGAGCGCCGATGCTTGCGCGGCTGCGTGCGTCGAATCGAGTTTGTTTTTTTGCAGCAACGCTGTGTATTCAGCGGCGCCGGCGGCGGACACATCGGTGGGGACGGTCGGGAAAGCCAGGAAGATGTTGTTTTTCATCTTCGCGCTGAATGAGCCAGCGACGTTCCTTCCGAGCAGCGAACCGAGCAGGTAGAACGAAGGCATCCAACCAGACGTCTCGGCGGCGCTTAAGATCGCAGCTGCTTCGTTGCCCGCACCTAGAAGAAAAACCGTGTCGATTTCTTTTTGCTTCAAATCGGCGATGAGCTGAACTGCTTGGAAATTATCTCGCGAGTAGTAATTCGTTGTGACGCTACTCCACCGGCCCTTCTTCGCTTGTTCTTCGAGACTCGCAGCGATCGTTCGATTGAACTCCAGATCAGGCGAGACGATGGCGACGCGCGACTTCGCCGGATCGGTTTTCTTTGCTGCAAATACCGCCAACGCGCGCGCCTGCTCTTTCAAGCCCGGCAGCAAATAAAAAATGTACCGGTTCAACGGTAAGCCTCGTTGCGGGAGCAGGGTTGATGGACCAACGAACGGAACTTCTTTCTCCTGGGTCAACGCCGCCACACCGTCTTCAGCGCCCGCCGTGAGACCACTCACCATCGCGAACACCTGATCGTCATCGATCAAATGTCTTGTGTTCGAAACCGTTGCTTTCGAGTCGCCGTACATCAGACGCAATTCGATCTTGCGGTTGTAAATGCCACCGCGACTATTGATCTCCGCAAAGTAAGCCTGCAACACGTCGCCGATCGATTGGGACAAACCATTTAATGACGCTTTATCAGGTAGAACAGTGCCGAGCACTATCTTGGTGTCAGTCAAACCCGGATCGGTGTCCGTTTCGATTCGTTTTAGATAAGCAATGAGGTTCGCCATGTCTTCCTGCGGCATGCGGTACAGGGGCATGGCGACAGCCAACTTGTTGCCGCCGGGATCCATACCGCTCGTCATCGTGCGAACGAAAGACGCTTCAGTGAACGCCGGGTGCTTGCGTCCTCCTTCGTCAGCGTGACCGTAGGGCTTCGTCAAAAACGCCCACCTCATATTGCCGGCCGTGACCCCGCCTTCTGTTCTTCCTTCGCCGCGGCTGCCATGACAACCAGCGCAGTTTAGCGTTGTCGCCGGCACGTCGACCTCGCCCATCATGGCGGTGATCTCCTTACCGGATGCGCTTTCGCCGCGAAGATAAAAGGCCTTGCCGCGTTTTTCCTGTGACGTGAGTTCGCGGCGCTCAGACGGCGACTGGGCCACAGATTGTTGGCTCCACAGCACGAAACCGGCAATGCCGATTAAAAGAGTTAGTGTGAGTTTTCTAATCATCGGTCGTTGATTACATCCTCGAGAATCTGGATCAGTTCGTCGGCCTTCGCTAAGCCAAGCGCTTTCTTCCAAAGGCCCTTGGGCTCGTTGCCGATGATGAAGATGCTGGTGTGCTCATCTTTTGCCTCGACGTACTGGCCCAACTTGTAAAGCGCCCAGTCGACGTTCTCTTTCTTGCCGGTAAGAAATAACCAGCCCGGCTTCGCATGGAACCGTTTGCCGTATTCCTTCAGACGAGTGGGCGTATCAGTTTCCGGGTCGACGCTGATCGAGACGAGAAATACGTCCTTGCCGAGCCGATCGCCAAGCGCTTCCTGCATCTTTTCAAAGTTGCGATTCATCGGCGGACAGATGCTGGTGCAGGTCGTGAAGAACGTGTTGATGGCCACGATCTTACCTTTGAGCACGTCGGAGTAGAAGCGTAGTTTTCTGCCGTCTTGATCGACTAGCTCAACATCGGAAAAGTACTTCTGCGCGGCTGACTTCTCGTCCTGACCACGAATCAACATCGGACAGAGAATCAAAAACAGAACTACGAGACTGATTCTCATGGCTTAACCTCTGCGGACTTGGAAGTCTCTTCAACTCTGCCTTCCATAACGTCCGCGATAACACCCATGATCTGGTTAATCTTCGCGAGACCATAGGTACGGGTCCATACACCCTTGCGGTCGTTGCCGATGATCAGCGCCGGAGAGTGATCCTCTCGTTTCGACACCGCGGCGCCAAGCGCATTCAACAACTTGTCCATCTCCTGTTTCTTACCCGTCACGAAAGTCCAACCCGGACCGGCTTTGAACTTCGCGCCCCAGGCTTTCAAACGCTCCGGCGTGTCAGTCACCGGATCGACGCTGATCGAAATGAGGTGAACGTCTTTGCCGATCTTCTCGCCCATCTCTTTTTGCAACCGCTGAAAAGTGGCGGCGAGTGGCGGGCAAATAGTCGTGCAGTTGGTGAAGATGAAGTTGATCGCTACGGTCTTGTCTTTGATCAGATCGGTGTAGAAGTGCAGCTTGTTGCCGTCCTGGTCCAACACCGCAACGTCCGGGATTTCCATCTTCGCACGCTTGGCATTCGCCTCCGAAGCAGCGGAAGCTGGAGGGTGGCAGCATGACGACTGCGCGCTCGATTTTGATTTCGATTGGGCGCTCACCGTCAACATCATGGAAGCAAGTATGATAACACTGACTAGAATGGATTTGATGTTCATGTATTCACCTCGCGTCTGCTTACTCGGTTGCCTGTAGCATCAAGTAAGGAAGGTCTACGTAGCGCACGCCCATCGAAGAAGATTCGACGAACAGCATGTAGATTCCGGTTTGCGGCACGTTGATCTTGAGCTCGTAAACTCCGTCGCCGATCGACTTCGCGATGTCGCGTCGTTGCCACACGCCGGGACTCAGGAACGTTAACACTCGCACGTCCTGTAAGTCGGATTTGGGATTGCCGGTTGCCGTATCGATCAACTTGAAGCGAAAGAGAAAGTCATGGTTCGCGGTCAACTTCTTGTCTTTCACCTGATGTTCGATACTGAGTGCAACCTGCGGTTTTTCTTTCAGCCCCGGGTTTGCTTCAGCGTTCAGTTCGAAGCAATGGGCCACTCGCGGAGAGTCGTTCAGGAACGCCACGTCGTATGGGCCACTCGCAGGCAATTTGATTGTCGTGGAGTAAACACCGGGCTCGGTCTCGCGCAGACTTCGATCCACTACCAGAACTGCCAATGGCTCGCGTCGATAGTTCTGAAAGTTACCCATCGGCGCCGCCATTCCCTCGCTGTAGTAATAAAGGACCCGGTCGACGGGATTCGCCACAATGACGGCGTTCCCTTCCGGAGCCAGGACGATCGAATCGGCTCGCACCGGAGTTGAACCCTGTCCCGGCGCGCCCTGTCCGCCCGGAAACTCAGTAATGTCGACCTCTTTACCAATCGTTCCCAACCGCAACATCTCGACGTTCTCGGTCTCGAGTGATCTGACGAACGCGAACGTGTCGCTGAACATGATCTGATCGGGCGACTTGCCGGTGTTTACCTCGTGCAGTAGCCGATTGGAGGCGGCGTCGAAGATGCTGACCGTGCTCTGTTTGGTATTGAGGACGAATCCATAACGTCCGCCGGGTGCGAAACGAATCGAGCGCGCACCGGGTTTTGTCCTAATAGTCGCGACCACCTGACGGTTCTGGGTCTCAATCACGGTCACTGATCCGTCGTCTTCGCTCGCGACATACAGCGCCTTGCTCAGTTCAGACAGCGCCATTGAAACCGGTCCCGCACCAACCTTGATGTCCTGCGCCTTTGTCAGCGTGCGAACATCGATGATCGAAACCGTTCCACTTTCATTGTTGGAGACAAACGCGAACTTGTTGTCGTTGCCGATCACGAGATCATGAGAACCGGCGCCCGTGGGAATCTTCGCTGCTACTTTCAAACTTGCCGTCTCGATCACCGTCACGGCGCCGTTCTTCTCGTCGCCGTCATTCGCGACCCAGATGTATTGCTGATCTGACTGCAGCGCGATACGCCTCGGTTTGACTCCAGTGTCGATGTAGTTCGTAACTTTCCAACTTCTCGTGCTGATTACCGCAACCTGGTTGATCAACGGCAACGTAACGAACAGCCTCTCACCGTCGCGTGTCATCAGCCAGTCTTCGCCGGGACTCTTGAGCATCACGAGCGTCAGCAACTTGCTGCCGCCGAAACCCAGGAGCGGATCGATGACTGAGATATCAGGACTCTTGTTGAGCGAAAGCACGTAGTAGGAATTCAGATCGACGTCAGGACGCGCGCGCAAGCTTCCGGTTAGATACGACTGGATCTTCTCGCGACACTGCGCCGGCTCCGTCGCTTTGTCTTTCGACCGCGTGTTGATCCATGCCGAGAGACCGAGTCCTTTCACGGGCGTGCCGGTTGTCGTATCGGTAACTTTGAATCTGACGTTGACGTCTTCGGCCGCCCTGATCGACTTCGCGTTCGGGGCGAGCGGATCGGCTGTGAACTCGATCGCAATCCCCTGCTCGACGATCTTCTGTTTCGCGTTCTGTGCCTGAGCGGTCGTTAAGAACAGGAAAACTACGGCGATTGATGAAATGAATGTCTGGTGGGTGTGTAGTCGCATGTTTGCACTCCTGTAGTTCGGGGTGATTGGCCTTCACGGTGCAACCGTTGTGCCTGCAAGAAACCGAGCAAACTGGTCTAATTGTTTGTGAACAGGTGGGGAAATTTACTGCGCGTTGCGAAAAAATAGGGGTGGTCCATGACCGAACCACCCCTATCGCCGCAAGACGGGCCACACCGAACGGCCTGGACGTCTACGGCGTTACGCGGAAGATACCCCAAATTCCGCCATCGAACTGGAACGAGTTCTGTGTCCGATACAGATAGTCGCCGGTAACTCGACGAGCACCACCCGCACCATTCACGGGAATCACTTCGTAGTGCGACGACGGTCCAACTCCGTACTGGGCGCCTTTGAACTCTGACAACGGATTGTCGCCAATCATCTTCGACCTGTTGGCGTACGGTTCATCCTGCCAGAAGTGGCCGTGGAGATTGAACACGTTGTTGCGCGCATGTCCGTTGGCATTCAACACGCGCAACCGGACCTGTTGGCCGGCCCTGGCGGTGAACACCGGAGTCTGCGGATCGCCTCCCACCTGCGCGTTAGTCAACACGTTGGTGAAGTCGAAGTTACGCGTTTTCTCAAACGGAGTTTCCGGAGCATATCCCATCCGCTTCCAAAGCGGCTCAGTGCGATAGTTGATCGCTTTCTGCGCCGAGTCTTCAGCGTCTTCAGCGCCGTCCGGACCACCCAGGTTTGGCACCGGGCTGCCGTCGGCAAACCTCATGTTGATATCGGTCTGGAACTGAAGCACGAATTCACGGAACGACGTGCCATCCGGTTTGGTGACTGTCGCCTGCGCGCGTGATCCGGCGTCTTCAACCCAGCTCGATCCCTCGGGTTCAATGATGAGTGAACCAATCGCGCCTTTGTTGCTGTGCTTGATTGGGTCGGAAGAAATCAGGTTCGTCGCGCCAAACTCGATCGGCGTCGCGATGCGCTGGAAGCCGTTGATAACAACGTCGCCGGCGTACCACGTGTACCGGGCGATCCCGCCTGGTCCAACCGTCTGGTTTGGATTGAAGCCTACATTCTTACCGTCGCTGTTCGCCACGTTGTAAGCGAGCAGTTGCGGATGCAGACCGACCTGATTCGATGGTTTGACCTGGTTCGCGTTGAAGTGGAACAGCAGGTTCGGCATCGTATTGAAGCCGTCGAGATCCGGCAGCAGCTTCGGCAGCTTGTTAACCAACGTGAAGTTGATACATTCGCCGGCCTTTGCGCGAACGACAAGCGGTTCGATCGGGACTCCAGCCTTCACCTTGCCGAAGGCGTCAATGTCCGAACTGCGGAAATACATGATCGCCGTCGGATCGTTGAGCGCGCCTCCGTTGCCGGCGCGGCTGTTGTAGACCAGTGTCCCGCCCGGCAATGCTGATGCACTGACCGCCGTGACGCTGATGGTTCGTCTGGGAGCATTCCCCGGACAGATACCGGTGGCTACTGTCTTGCCGGTAGCAAAGTCAGTGGGAAGCGCGGTGACGATGGTCTTGGTACCGATGAGTCCACCTTCAAGCGACGCGCCTTGAGCACCAGTCGTATCAGAGATCATGTCAGGCGACATGTACCTCTGATCGGTCGTGACCTGAGTGTCTCCAGCTACGGATGCGTCGCTGGTGTCCTTATAGTCAGTCACACCATTCGGGAAGTCCGGATCGGTTGTAAACGACGAGTCGTTAGCTGACAGTTGGGCCGCGCCCTCCAGGTTGTTGGGTAAAGCCATCAAGTCCGCCAGCAATCCGCGCCGTCCGTTGTAGACTCGGAAGAGTCCCCACACGCCGTTCCACTGACCATCAACAGACGCGCTGTTCTGGTAGAGGTAATCGATGTAGGGCCGATTGCCGAGCACCGATTCCTTGCCAGTCAGAAACTCGAAGTGCTCGGAGATACCGGCGACCTGAGAGTTTCTGTAACCCGAGTTGTTGATTGCGGTCGGGTCTTGCGGCGTGCCTGGCTGATGCAGCCACTTGTGACCGCTGATCGTCAGGTTGTGTGTTTCTTCATGCGCACCGACGAGAATACGAATCTGAACTTTGTCGTTTTCGTATGCTCTGAGCAGCGGTGTGAACGGGTCGCCCGGTTGCACACCTTTCGTCAGCGCAGGATAGAACCATGGCTGCACGTTGAACTGCGGATCGGCACGCCAGACGTTTGACTTGTAGACTTTCGACAAATCGCCCGCGGAGCCTGCCGCCTGCGTGTTCGTGTTTGGATCGCGCACGCGCATCGGCACCGGTTCATTGCGATAGTTAACGCTCATGGTTCCCGGGTCGGCCGCCGAAATCGCTTCGGGACATGGCGCCGGAACTCCGCCCGGGCAAACCACGCCATTCTCGACGATGAACGGCAAACCTACTTCGTTGATAATCGGCGGGTTGATTACGCCTTTCGGATCCGCGATCGGGTTTCCTTTGGCGTCAACGCCCGCACCGGCTTCGTACGCGAGCTGGTAGTCTGCGAATTCAAACAGGAACTCGCGGTGACTGAGCGACGGATCCTTCTCGACGATCGCCGCCTGCCAGCTTGTTGGTCCACCATCGACTGCGCGGGATCCCATGATCGCTCCCGTTTCCGGGTCTTTCCAAACGGAGCCCGCCGGCTCAATCACCAAACCAGCATAAAGACCGGTCTGTTGATGACTCGATGGTCCGTAGTGATCGTGGGTAAACACGGTGCGCAGTGTTCGGTCGATCTTGTTGTTGTTGAGTACATCGTCGGCAAACCAGCGCTGGACCGTGGTCTGTGCGCCGACCGTGCCGAAGAACGGGTGGGCCTTCGCCACGGGACAAGCAAAAGTACCGTCACGCAGGTCGCCTGAATTCACGCCGGCGCAAGCATTCTGTTTGCGAATGGCGTGTATACGTTCGACAACTTCGTCAGGACTAAACGTCCCGTCTTCGTAGTTAAAACCATTGCCTGATCCGTCTGACGACGTGACGTCAAACTTCACGAGGTGGATGTGTTGTCCGATGATGTCGGTTGGTGTGCGAATCTGGAAGTCGTCCTGCTCGTACACTCCGGGTACCAGGTTCGTGTGATAGAACGTGATGCAATCGCCGGAATTCGCCCGGAAGAAAAATGGTTCCGGTGGTTTAGTTCCCGCCTGCATGGCCGCGACGTCGGCCCAGAGACCAAGGATGCGAGACTGCGGGAAGTGCCAGCCCGCTTTGTTGAGTTTGATGTCCAGCTGGAATGCGGCGGCTTTGTAAGTGCGCGCAGTTCCAGTGGCTATTCCGTTGTCGTCGACGCAGGGATCAGCGAACGGAGCGCCGGGTTTGCGTGGCAGTCCGTTGAGCACGAAGTTGGCGGGTGTGCCGTCGGGTTTGAAGCTGGCGTGCAGACGCTGCTCGTGATAGACCATCGCGGCCACTTCCTGAGCAGTGCCGGTTTCCGCGAGCTTCGTGGCTACGG
>DATJKO010000478.1:0-2389 GCA_035491355.1 Pyrinomonadaceae bacterium | reverse complement strand
GACGGAGAAATTAATGTCACTGATCTTGTCAGACACCACCAACATTCGCTCGATTATGGGCGGTAAATCGAAGAAACTCATTAAGGTCTGGAGCTCCGCACATGAAGGTAAACTGAAACGTGCCGCTGAGAGGAGGGTGGTTCGCCGAGCCCTGGTTCACTCGAAAACCGCGTCGATTCTCGCGCATAACCAAGACAAACGCAAGCAAATTTTGTTTATCGTCGGGACAAATTCCCCGTAATTGTACGGTAGTGCTGAGAAATGGCGTTTGGACCGGCTGAGAGGAGCGCGCTGATGAGCGCGATCGAGTCGGCGCCGGCCTCGATAACAGACGCGGCGCCCGCGAGAGTGATCCCGCCAATTGCGACCAAAGGCAGGTTGCCAATGGCGTCGCGGACGGCGCGGAGTCCTTCGAGACCGACAACGGGATCCGGGTTCGCTTTTGTGCCCGTTTCGAAAATCGGACCGATGGCGACATAGTCGACCGGCAGTCTTGCGGCTGCTATGGCTTGGGAAACGTTGTGAGTGGAATAGCCGATGACAGCTTTGTCGCCGAGAAGTTTGCGCGCGGCGTCTGGCGGAAGGTCGTCCTGGCCGAGATGTACGCCGTCTGCCCCGATTGCGAGCGCGAGATCGACTCTGTCATTGATGATTAAAGTGACTCCTCTCTGTCTCGCGACGGAGAGCGCGGCTTTGGCATCGTTGTAGAAGTCTAAAATGGGTAGGTTTTTTTCGCGCAGTTGAACGAACGTCGCTCCGCCATCCGCGAGCAGCGACACCTGATCCGCGTGCGAAGTGCCTCCGATCGAAACGTCAGTTATCGGATACACCGTTGGAAACACGGACAACACGGATTTAGGAATCGAGCGACTCTTTCTTCTTCGGTCGCTGGTTGGCGGGGAGAACGCGTTTCCGCAACCTGATCGTCTCGGGTGTGACTTCAACCAGTTCGTCATCCGCGATGAACTCGAGCGCCTGTTCCAGCGACAACTCTTTCGGCGGTACCAGTCGCAGCGCTTCGTCCGCCGAGGCCGCGCGCATGTTGGTCAGCTTCTTTTCCTTGATTGCGTTCACATCCAGGTCCACGGCGCGGGCGTTCTCGCCGATGATCATCCCTTCGTAGACGCGCGTTCCTGGCCTGACGAAAAGCGTGCCGCGTTCCTGAAGATTGAAGAGCGCGTAGGTGGTCGTCTCGCCCATGCGATCGCCGACAAGCGAACCGGTCGACCGCCCGCGCATCGAGCCTTGCCAATCGCCCCAGCGCAGAAACATCGTGTTCAAGAGACCTGTTCCCTTTGTCTCGGTGAGAAACTCGTTGCGAAACCCGATCAGCCCGCGCGACGGCGTCTCGAATTCAAGTCGCACGCGGCCTGTGCCGTGATTGACCATCTTCGTCATGTGTCCCTTGCGGCGGCCCAGCGCTTCGGTGATGACGCCGATGAACTCGTCGGGACAATCAACGACGACTGCTTCGATCGGCTCGAGTACCCCACCGTCTACACGTCGCGTGATCGCTTCCGGCTTTGAGACCTGAAGCTCGTAACCTTCGCGACGCATCATCTCGATCAAGATCGCCAACTGCAATTCGCCGCGTCCTGACACCTTGAACTGGTCAGGCGACTCAGTGTCTTCAACTCTGATCGCAACATTACCCAGGATCTCTTTATCCAGGCGCTCCTTGAGTTGTCGCGAGGTCACGTACTTTCCTTCGCGCCCTGCGAACGGAGAGTTGTTAACGCCGAAGATCATGGCGATTGTCGGTTCGTCGACGGCGATCGCCGGTAGTGGTTGCGGATTGTCGGGCGAAGTGATCGTGTCGCCGATGTTGATGTTCTCGATGCCGGCGAGCGCAACGATCTCGCCGCAGCCGGCTCGCTCAACGGATTCTCGTTTGAGACCTTCGAATACGTAGAGCTGCGAGACCTTCGTCTTCTGAACTGAGCGATCGGGTTTTACGACCGCGATCTGATCGCCAATCTTGATCTCGCCTGAGAAGATGCGCCCGATTGCCAGCCGCCCGACGTAGTCGTTGTAGTCGAGGTTGGCGACGAGGAGTTGCAGCGAATCGGATCTGAGTTCCTTCGGTGGTGGAATCGATTCCACGATCTGCTCGAACAACGGTTGCAGGTCGCGTGATTCGTCTTCCAACTTTCGCTTCGCGGTGCCGTCGCGCGAGACGGCGTAAAGGATCGGGAACTCGATCTGTTCGTCAGTGGCGTCGAGGTCGAGGAAGAGTTCGTAGATCTCGTCGACGACTTCGGCGGGACGCGCGTCGCTGCGATCGATCTTGTTGACGACGGCGATCGCCGGCAGCCTGGCTTCGAGCGCCTTGCGCAGGACGAAACGCGTCTGCGGCAGACAGCCTTCGGCGGCGTCGACCAGGAGCATG
>DATJKO010000477.1:0-7767 GCA_035491355.1 Pyrinomonadaceae bacterium | reverse complement strand
AGTCGCTTCCGCTGCCAGCACGTGATGCTGCCGGGCAATGTCGATTCCACTTTCATTATGGCGGTGCGCGGCTTCGAAGTCGTGCAGCTCACGATAAATCCAGCCGACGCAGTTGGGCATGCGCGGATACCAAAAGAGGTCGCCGTTGCGCTTCGCGATGTCCATCGCCTCATTCAAGGTAGCGAGCGATGCGGACATCCGGCCCAGGTTTCCCTGCGACAGACCGATAAAGAACAGCGACGTCAACATCAGAAATCCGTCGCGCAACTCAGACGCCAGTTTCCGCCCTTCCGTCGCTTTCTCGATCGCCTGCTCGTATTCGGACTGAAAGAAATGCAGGCACGAGCGCCACGCCATACCACCCATCAGCGCTGGTTTATGGTTTAGCCGGCGCGACGTGGCCACGACGTCGTCCAACAAAACCTTCGCTTCTTTGAGTTCGCCGTAGCAGAGGTGCTTGAGTCCGATCAGCAGCGTGGTCTCGATACGCAGCATCTCGCTACCCGCTTGTTCTGCAACCTCGAGAGCTTCGTGGGCACGCGCAATCATCTCCGGGAGTCGATGCGAGAAGAAAAGCGTCATCGTCAGCGCGTTCAGCGCGGCTGACTGGAGCTCCAGCGATCCGATGGCTTTCGCCTGGTCCAGCATGTTGGTCAAGTCTTCAGCGGCTTGCGAGAAGTTACTGAGTGCGTGATTCACGGTGCCGCGTTTCTGATACAGCGTCGCCAACGTTTGCACTTGCGAATCGGCGGGCAGCTTATCGACGAGACTGAGCGCCTTCGAATAATGCTTCGCCGCTTCGGCGTAACCGTAGAGTTTGGCGGCGTGATCTCCGGCGTGGATCAGAAACTCGACCGCGCGCAGAAAGTCGCGACCGCGTTCGAAGTGCAAAGCGAGCTGTGTGGCTAACTGCGGCGCGCGTTTGCCGTAATGCTGGAGCAGTTGTTCGCCGGCCTGCTGGTGCAGCGCGACTCGCCGCTTGGGCACGAGGTCAGCGTAGAGGAAGTTTTGATAGAGCGCGTGCGCGAATCGATAGCGCGTGGTCAGTGAACCATTGGGTAGTTCTTCTTCGCCGAGTATTTCGATCAGTCGGTGAGTCTTCCCGATTTGGGCGAGCGACTCTTCCAGGTCGATCTCGTCGACACCGAGCAGCTTCGCAGAGACGGTCGAGAGAAACTCCGTACCTTCCACACTCGCATACTGCAACGCCCGGCGTTCGTCGGCAGACAGCGCATCGATCTTCTTGCTGATCATGGCGCGCACACTCTCGGGCGCTTCGAGATCCATCTCCGACAGCGGACGCGCCAACGTCCACACGCCACTCGTCCGCGCAAAGTCCCCTCGTTCGCCGAGATACTGAATCAAACTCGTCGCAAACAACGGATGCCCTTCGGTTTTGTCGTGAACAAGCGACGACAACGCGGGCGGAAAATCGTTCGGGACAAACGTCGCGTCGAGATAATCGGCGATGTGTTGCAGGTTCAGCGACTTCAACGCAATCTCGTCGCAGAGATTGTGGGCCTGCATCTCGACCTTGTAACTCTTCAAGGGATGCCCGGTGCGTTCGAGGTCTTCAGGCCGAAAGGTTCCCGCAATCAACATTCGTTGCGTGCCGATGCGCTGACACAAATGACGCAGCAGATCGACGCTCGACGGGTCGGCCCAGTGCAGATCCTCGAACAGCAGCACCACCGGCGACGTGGTCGAGAACATTCCGAGCGCGTCACCCATCTCGCGCATCATTCGTTCCTTGGTGGCGCCGATCGTTTCCTGTTGTAACTTTTCGAGCGATCCGCTGGAGGCGAAGGCGGTCGGCAACTCCATGCACCACGTCGGCGCATAGGTGCGAAGAATTGCGGCGATGCGTTCGCGTCCTGGTCCCTGGAGCAACTCGCCCATCGCATCGAGAAAAGGTAGATAAGCTTCGCCGGTGCCGTACTGTTCTACACAGCGTCCGCGCGCGATCAGCAGACCCGATTGTTGCTTGCGTATGCTGCGCAGGAATTCATCCGACAGCGAGGTCTTGCCGATCCCCGGTTCGCCGGTGATGAAAACCACGCGACCGGTGCCGGCGACCGCCTGCGTCAAAAACCCTTCGAGCTTGCGCATCTCAGGTTCGCGTCCGACCAGCGACGGCGACGAACGATCGATGAGATCCGAATCATAAACAATCGGGAAGCCCGACCACGTTCCGCTCAACGAAGCACGCAAGCTGCGCAAGGCGGCTGCGAGTTCAGCCGCACTCGAGTAACGCATTAATCTGTCTTTGGCCAGGGCGCGTTCGATGATCACATCAAACTCGCGCGGCAACTCCGGCCGGTACTTGCTCGGCGGCGCCGGATCGATCGCCGCGATCGCATGCATCACAGTCAAAACACTTGGCCCACTAAACGCCCGCTCCCGCGTCGCTGCTTCATAAAGCACGCTGCCCAGCGAAAAGATGTCGGTACGTGCATCGAGTAACTCGCCGCGGGTTTGTTCCGGTGACATGTAACCCGTCGTACCCAGCACCATGCCTGGTCCGGTGAGATTGGCGGCGAGTGTCTGCGCCTCGCGATCGACATCCTCGGTATTGAGCCTGATCATCTTGGCGAGGCCGAAGTCGGCAACCTTGGCGACGCCTTTCGGAGTGAGCAGAATGTTTGACGGCTTGATGTCGCGGTGAATGAGACCGATTGAGTGTGCCGCCTCGAGTGCGTCGGCGACCTGGATGCCGATGTCGAGCAGCCTCGTTAGCGGGAGCGCTCCGTTGAGGGTCAAGTGCGACGTCAGCGTGTCGCCTTCGACGAACTCCATGACGATGAACGTCTGATCCTCGTGCTCTTCGATGGTGTAGATCGTGACGACGTTCGGGTGGTTCAGAACGGAGGCGGACTGCGCTTCGGCCATCAACCGTCGTCGCGCCATCGTGTCCTGGTTCGACTGCGGCGCGAGCAACTTGATCGCGACGTGACGGCCGAGTTTTGTGTCTTCAGCCTTGAAGACCTGCCCCATTCCGCCTTCACCGACTTTAGAGAGAATTCGGTAATGCAGTAATTGACGGTCCGGGTCTGGAGAGCTCATGCACGGGTCCTCCGAAATAGTTTGCGGGGGAATCGGGCGGGATACTATATTGCACTCGCTTTGAGAATGCTAACAAGACGAGATGTATTCTCCTACTCTAAAAAACTGCTCTGTTGAGATTAGACCGGCCCAAATTGACATCATGATCGGCAAAACCTCTATGCGTTTCGTTTTCGTGCTCGTCCTGGTATTGTCGGCGTCACTGCAAACAAGCAGTGCGGGCCCGCAGAATGGCGGCACGATCGCGTGGACACCGTGTGAGCTTCGCGGTGTTCCCGGAAGTGCGAAGTGTGGCACGTTTGAAGTTTTCGAAAACCGCGCCACTCGCAGCGGTCGCAAGATCGGTATGAACATACTCGTCCTGCCGGCGACAGGTGACAAACGAGAAGCGGATCCGCTTTTCTACTTCGCCGGTGGACCAGGATCCGGATCATCGGAAGATGCACCCGGCATCGCGCAAGTGTTTGCGAAGGTACGCGAACATCGAGATCTCGTGTTTGTAGACCAGCGCGGCACAGGCAAGTCGCACGCGCTCGACTGCACCCTTTACAATCCGAACGATCAGCAGAGTTATCTCGGCTATTTCTTTCCGCTTGAAGACGTGCGCAAGTGTCGCGCTGACCTGGAGACGAAAGCCGACCTCACGCTCTACACGACGTCAATTGCGATGGACGACATCGACGACGTAAGGGCGGCACTCGGTTACGACAAGATCAATTTGTTTGGCGGGTCGTATGGCACTCGTGCGGCGATGGTCTACCTGCGGCAACATCCGAAGCACGTGCGTACTGTGATGCTGCAAGGCGTGTCGCCCACCAACATGTACCTGCCGTTGGACTACCCGCAGCAAACTGAACGAGCGCTTCAGGGTGTACTCGCTGAATGCGTCGCTGACGAAGCGTGCAACAAAGCATTTCCGAATCTTAAGAGCGAAGCAAAGGCGGTGCTCGAAAGACTCATCAAGGGACCGGTTGCGGTCGAGGTACGACTGCAAAACTCCACGACGGCCAAGGTGTCGCTGTCGCGCGACCTCGCAGCCGAGGCGATTCGGTACATGCTCTACAACCCTGTCGCCGCGACCCGCATTCCTTTGTTTCTCCATCTCGCGGCGGAAGGAAACTTCACGCCGCTCACCCAGGCCGCACTCAACTTCCGCAAGGTCCTCGTCGGTACCGGAAGTAACGGCATGTATTTGACCGTAACCTGCGCCGAAGACCTGCCCTGGATCAAACCGGGCGAAGGTGAACGAAACGCGCAGAACACTTTCCTCGGCGACTATCGTTTGCGCCAACAGCGCGAAGCCTGCGCATTGTGGCCACGTGCGAAAGTCGCCTCTGATTACTTCAAGCCGGTTCGTTCAGATCTCCCTGTTTTGATACTCACCGGCGAATGGGATCCCGTGACGCCACCCGCGAACGGTGATTTCGTCGCGCGCACCATGCCTAACAGTCTGCACATCATCGTGCCGCACGGCGCGCACGGTCTCGGCGGACTAGAAGGAACTGAATGTCTCGACCGTTTAGTCACCGAGTTCGTCGAGCGTGGAACGAGCAAAGGTCTCGACACAGCTTGCGTGAAGAACATTCGGCGTCGAGGCTTTGTGTTGAAATAATCGTCCGAACGTACGTATTAATGGACATGATCCATTAATCGGTATACCTGGATCAGCACGTCCGTAAAACTGCTTGACTCGTCTTCACGACGATTCTATTCTCACCGCCACACGTACCGGTCTAAAAGTTCTCCCCCTTGAGGCTTGCTGTTAGCCTGACAGCAAACCTCTTACACCTCTCAGGCAGTCCAGAAGGAGCCCGCAATGTCACGTCTTAGACTATTTAGCCTGTTGTTAGTCTTACTCGCACTGGCCGGATGCCAGGTCGAATCAAACAACTCGACACGGTCATCATCGAGCGCACCGAACGCCAGCGGCGACGGCAAGATCGCGATCAGCACCAAGTCCGAAGAAGCGCGGAAAGAGTTTCTCGCCGGACGCGATCTCTCGGAAAAACTTCGCATCACCGATTCGATTCAACACTACGACAAAGCGATCGCACTCGATCCGAACTTCGCTTTGGCCCACCTGAATCGCGCCAACGCTTCCCCGACGGCGACTGAGTTCTTCGAACATCTGAAACATGCGGTGACGCACGCGGCCGAGGCGTCTGACGGCGAACGCATGCTCATCCAGGCCGCTGAAGCAGGGGCGAACGGAAATCCGACGAAGCAAAAAGACGTACTCGACAAGCTCGTCGCGGCGTATCCGAATGACGAACGCGCCCACTTCACACTCGGCGGTTACTACTTCGGACAGCAGGACTACTCGCAGGCCATCACTCATTACAAAAAAGCCACCGAGTTGAATCCGACGTACTCCACCGCCTTCAACATTCTCGGTTACGCGTATCGTCAGAACGAGCAGTATGCCGACGCTGAGACCGCGTTCAAGAAATACATCGAGCTTATTCCCAACGATCCGAACCCCTACGACTCTTACGCAGAACTGCTGCTGAAGACCGGCAGGTTCGACGAAGCGATCGTTCAGTACAACAAGGCGCTGGCGATCGAGCCGAACTTCATCAATTCATACTTCGGTATCGCGGCGGCTTTGACGTACAAAGGTAAGGCCGCCGACGCAGCCGCAGAGTTACAGAAGATCACCGACAAGGCTCGAAACGACGGCGAACGCCGAACTGCTTTGTTTGGACAGATGGTGGTCGCGGCTGACTCCGGCAAGTTGGACCAGGCACTCGCCGAAGTTGAAAAGCAGTACGCGCTGGGACAGAAGACCAATGACACACCGGCGATGGCCGGAGACCTTCAACTCAAAGGGAACATCCTGCTCGAGATGGGCCGTTACGACGAGGCGAAGAAAGCGTATGAAGAAGCGCTTCGCATAACCAACGGCGACGCCAACCTCTCCCAGGAGCTCAAAGACAACACTGCGCTCTTCCATCATTACAATCTCGCGCGCGTGGCTATCGGTAAGAAGGACTTCGCCACCGCCAAGACCGAAACGGAAACGTTCAAGCGCGGTGCGGAAGCGGCGAAGAACCAGAACCAGATCAAGCAGGTACATGAGCTGACGGGTATGACGGCGCTGGGCGAGAAGAACTACGACCAGGCGATTGCCGAACTGCTACAGTCGAACCAGCAGAACCCCGCCGATCTTTATCTGTTGGGCCAGGCGTACGAGGGAAAAGGCGACGCCGCGAAAGCGAAAGCCACCTTCACGAGAGCAGCCAAATTCAACTCATTGCCGCAACTGAACTATGCGTTTGTTCGGACGAAGGCTGAGAAGGCAATCGCGAGTTAGGAAAGAAAACACGGATTACACCGATCTTGGCATCGGTGTAATCCGTGGCAAGTAGGGTTAGTTAACTAGTTGCAAACCCAGAATCCCTTCGAGGATTGCACCCAGGATGCTGTAGCCGCCGTTCGAGTAACTACCGTAACGCGAGCGGCTGTAGTAACCGTCTTCGTACCCGCGCCGGAAACCTTCACGGAAGTAGTTCTGGTACTCGTTTAGATCGACGTAGTAGCCGTCGTATCCGTAACTCGCGTCCTGGTACCCGTAAGCGTCCTGCGGGTTGTAGCCCCACCCATCCTGCCTGTCGGCCTGGCCGGCGGAGAAACCTTCGCGATAACCGTCGTTAACCGCGCGCCGCAACATCTCTGCGCCATTCTGGTTGGCGTAGTAGTAAGTGCTGCCGCGTTGATAGCGATAGTTGTACGGGCCGTAGTCGTTGTAGCGCCACTGCTGCAAGCGAAGTTGATCGCGTCGCAGTTGTTCGAGGTAGCGTTGCTGATAACGCAACTGGTTCAGACGTCGTTGCTGTTCGAGTAGCCGGCGTCGCTGATCGACGAAGTTCTGACGTCGCTGCCACTCCTGACGGTAGCGCAGTTCGCGCTGCTGTTGCTCGGAGCGCCAGTCGCGATTGTTACGCCAGTTGTTGTCGCGATCACGATCGTTGCGGTTTCGATCGCGCTCGACTTCCTGTTGTTGCCGTCGCAGGTCCTGCTGTCGTTGACGCAGATCGTTTTCACGATCGCGGCGCCAGTCTTCGGTACGTCGTGAATCCTGTCGCTGAGTTTGCTGTTGGCGTTGTTGTTCCCAACGCTGCTGACGTTCCTGCGATTGCTGGACTTGCTGCTGTCGCTGCTGTTCCCAGCGCTGCTGCTGTTCGCGCGAGCGATCGATCTGTTCCTGACTGCGACGCTGTTGCTCCCAGCGTTGCTGGCGTTCCTGCGACTGCTGAACTTGCTGTTGTCGCTGTTGTTCCCAACGCTGCTGTCGCTCGGCGTTGTTCTGTTGTTGTTCCTGACGGCGTTGTTCCGACCGTTGTTGCTGTTGGACCTGCTGTTCGCTTCGGCGGCTTTCCCGCTCTTGCTGCCGCTGTTCGCGTGCGGCCTGGTTTTCCTGACTCCGCTCTTCTCCCCGGCCTCTTCTGCCCTGAGCATTCGCGAAATCACTTGCGCCGACCAGCGAGGCGGTTATCGCAAGAGAAAATCCGAACTGTCTTAGATATCTCACGTTCTTTAGTTTCCTTTCAGTACTGACAAGCGGAGAGAGGTCGACACTGGTCCGTTTGGCAACTGGCGTTCCATCGGCAGACCATCACGAAAACGCAAGAAAACTCGCAGGATCTATGTAGTTTATCGAGACGATATCAGTGCACCGATCCACGATATGGGTTAGGAAACAGG
>DATJKO010000476.1:0-3018 GCA_035491355.1 Pyrinomonadaceae bacterium | reverse complement strand
GAGTTCAAGATCCTGACCTCGACGTTCGCGCCTGAGTTTGGCCGAACACCGGGCGCGCAGGTGACGATTGCGAGTCGCTCCGGCACGAACGCCTTCAACGGGAACGTGTTCGAGTACCTACGCAACGATGTGCTTGATGCGACTGACTGGTTCGTCAACGCGAATCCCAACCTGAGAAAAGCAGCGCTCCGGCAAAACAATTTCGGCGGCGTATTGGGTGGCCCACTGTTACTGCCGAGTTTCGGTGAAGGCACGCGACCGCTTTGGTATGACGGCCGCAACCGCACCTTCTTCTTTTTCTCCTATGAAGGGTTGCGGCTACAGCAACCATTTTTTGCGGCGACGGATGTTCCGTCGCGAGCAGCGCGGCAGGCTGCACCCGCGGGAGTCAAACCGATCCTGAATGGATACCCGATTCCGACCGGACCCGACAGGGTGAACGGTCTGGCGGACTTCGTGTCGAGCTATTCCGATCCGTCGCGACTCGATGCCACGAGTTTGCGCATGGACCACGTGGTCGGGAGTAAGTGGAGTCTTTTTGGCCGCTTCAACTACGCGCCGTCAGAAACGAAGCAGCGCGGATCAAATCTCTCTCCCTTGAACAACGTAAATACCGTTCGCATTAAGACCCTAACGCTTACTTCCGGTGCAACCTATATCGCGTCACCAAAGGTCACCGCCGACTTCCGCTTCAACTACAGCAGAAACCAGGGCGTCAGCATTTTTGCAGTCGACGAGTTGGGCGGAGGAGTGCCACCCGCGGACGGTCTCCTGTTCCCGTCGCCGCACGCCTCAAGCGATAGCTTGCTGTTCTTTCTGGTCGCACCAGGCGGTCGAAACCCCGTGCTCACGGTGGGTCGTAATTCGGACAATCTACAACGACAACACAACCTGGTCGCGAATGTCTCCGTTCTCGCTGGTGGTCACCAATTGAAGTTCGGCGCGGATTACCGGCGGATGACTCCGTTGTGGAGAAACCGAGTCTATGGTCAAACGATTCAATTCTCAGGCGTCCTAAGTGCAACTGGCGCAGCCTCGCCCGGAACGGCCGTGTCGGGGATCACGCTGGCTGCGATAGCGGCGGCGTCAGAACCTAACAGTGCCGTTTTTGAGAATGTCTCAACCTACTTTCAGGATACGTGGAAAGTCTCACGTCAATTGACGCTCACGTATGGCCTGCGTTGGGACGTAAATCCTGCGCCGAAAGGCGAGAAGGATCTCGTTAGCGCGACGGGTTTGGACAATCCGGCGACGTTTGCCCTCGCGTCTGTAGGGACGCCGCTTTACGAAACCACATACAGAAACTTTGGTCCGCGCATCGGCTTCGCTTACCACCTGCGAGAACAGTCGAACTTCGCGACCGTCATTCGCGGAGGTTGGGGCACGTTCTACGATCTCGGCTCGGGTTTTCTCGGCAATGCGTTCAATAGTTTTCCCTACTCGCGCTCGCGCAGCACGTCCTTAACTCCGTATCCGCTCAGTCCTGCGGCGGCCACACCGCCGCCATTCAGTTTCGATCAGCCGTTTACCAGCACGATCTTTGTTGCGGATCCGCAGCTTCGATTGCCACGCACTTACCAATGGAACCTGACGGTCGATCAGTCTCTCGGGAGCAACCAGGTCGTTAGTGCGGCGTACGTCGGCGCTAAGGGAAGAGAGCTGCTTCGTCTCGAGCGCTACTTCAATCCGAATCCGAAGTTCACGCTGGTTGACGTCAGCAGGAACACGGCAACGTCGGACTACGATTCGCTCCAACTTCAGTTTCGTCGTCGTTTGTCGCGCGGCTTGCAGACCCTCGTCTCTTACACGTGGTCTGAGTCGTTAGACAATGTGTCCAGTGACTCTGCGTTCCTGACGCCGAACGACAAGTTGGATCCTCAGATCGATCGCGGACCTTCGGATTTCGACATTCGGCACCAGTTCTCGGCCGCGCTCACCTACAACATCCCGGCCCCTGGTCTTGATGGCGTCGGTCGCGCGCTATTGAAGGACTGGGCTGTCGACACGATCTTCGCCGGGCGATCCGCCGCGCCGGTGAACGTCACCTACTTAAGGAATATCGGATTTGGTAATTACAGCTTCCGGCCGGATCTCGTCGAGGGAGTACCGCTCTACATTGACGACCCAAACGCAGCGGGAGGGCGAAGGTTCAACAATCAGGTGGTGACCATCGCGGGTAACCCTCGACCACAGGTTGGTCCGTTTTTAGCTCCGGTCGAGAATCGTCAGGGTAATCTGCCGCGAAACTTCCTGCGCGGGTTTCCGGTCTATCAACTCGATCTCGCAGTCAGGCGCGACTTCCGGTTGAAGGAACGTCTCAGGCTGCAGTTCCGCACCGAGGCATTCAACATCTTCAACCATCCGAACTTTGCAGATCCGAATGCGACGCTGCTCACGGGAAACAATCTCAACACCGCGTTCGGTTTCTCGCAGACGATGTTTGGCCGCAGCCTCGGCAGTGGTGGGGCCGCTGGTGGATTCAATCCGCTGTATCAAATCGGTGGTCCACGATCGATGCAGTTCGCTTTGAAGTTGATGTTCTGATTCGAACGCACTTAGGAGGACTGTGATCATGAATCGATTTGTTCGAGTAGTCGGCTGGCTGGTTCTGCTTCCTGTCATTGTGGGCGAGTTGGCGACGGCGCAGGTGGCGACTAAAGGCCGCGCGATGACCCCGGAAGATCTGCTGACAACACAGGCGATTCAGGCAACGGTGATGTCTCCCGATGGGAAGTGGGTGGCGTTTGTGATCGATCGCCCGCGAAAGGAAGGTGAATCGTACGAACGTGGTTACCTGGGAGGGCTTGAACGGAGCGATATCTGGCTGGCAACAACCGACGGGAAGAAACTGACTAACATTACGCGTGGCGAATCACAGCATGCAGGATACTGGAACCCGGTGTGGTCGCCCGACAGTAGGCGGTTAGCGCTGGTTTCGACGCGTGACGGCGATAACGTCCGCGCTTACGTTTACGATCTGAACACGCAACACCTGCGCTTGTGCACCAACGACGGTGT
>DATJKO010000475.1:0-1803 GCA_035491355.1 Pyrinomonadaceae bacterium | reverse complement strand
GCGAGATTTGGAGACTCTGAGTATCACCCATGCCCTCGCTCAGCGACGCAATCACAACTTTGCGCCAGCACTTCGGCTTCGACGATTTCCGTGAAGGCCAGCGCGAAGTAGTGGGATCAATACTCGAAGGCAAAGATGCCGTCGTCGTCATGCCGACGGGCAGCGGCAAATCTCTCTGTTACCAGCTTCCGGCAATGATGCTCGACGGCGTCACCCTGGTAATTTCGCCGCTGATCGCGCTGATGAAAGATCAGGTGGACGCGCTCCAGGCGCGCGGCCTGCCCGCCACTTTCATCAATAGCTCGCTCTCGGACGTCGAGCAACGTGCGCGCATCGAGTCGCTGCGCCGTCGCGCGCACAAGCTCGTGTACATCGCCCCGGAACGCTTTCGCAGCAGCCGGTTTACTTCGGCAGTGCAGTCAATCCCTGTCTCGCTGTTCGCCGTCGACGAAGCGCACTGCATTTCGACGTGGGGCCATGACTTCCGTCCCGATTATCTGCGACTCAAACACGTCATCCGTTCGCTCGGACAAATTCAAACCATCGCTCTAACGGCAACGGCGACACCGTACGTCCGCTCCGACATCATTCAACAACTCGGACTCGAACAACCCCAGACGTTCGTCAGTGGCTTCGATCGCCCGAATCTCTCGATCGAAGTCGTCCACACTGAAAAAGAGAAAGAGAAAATCACCCGCATTCGTCACCTGGCGAAGAAGACGGAAGGCTCGGGAATCATTTACGCCTCAACGCGCAAAGCGGTGGATCAAGTTGGACGAGAACTGAAAAGCGCCAGTCTCAGCGTGTCGACCTACCACGCGGGCATGAGTGACGGGATCCGCGTCAAGGCGCAGGAAGACTTCATGAGCGGGCGAACGCAGATGATCGTCGCGACGAACGCGTTCGGCATGGGCATCGACAAGCCGGACATTCGTTTCGTGGCCCACTACCAGGTTCCCGGATCGATCGAGGCCTATTACCAGGAGATTGGACGCGCCGGACGCGATGGACTGCCATCAACGTGCGTGTTGCTGTTCAATTACGCCGACAAAAACACGCACGACTTCTTCATCGAGGGTTCGTATCCCGACATCAATACGGTGAAGAACGTCTACACCGCGCTGTCGGGAACGGGTTCGAAGCGAATCGAGCTGACGACGTCGCAGATCGGCAAGCTCGCCGGTGAAAAGAACGAGCTGGCAGTGCAATCGGCGCTGTATCTTCTCGAACGAGCAGGACACATCTCGCGCGAGGCGCCGGCAGCAGCGCGCGGCGAACGCGGCGCACGCAGCCCGCGCGCGATCGTGATGCTCGACAATCTTCCCGTGACACAACTTCGAGTCGACACGCGACAGGTTCTGGGTCGCGCCGATCTGGAACGACGCAAGCTACGCGAGATGATCAATCTCTGTTACACCGATTATTGTTATCGCGCACACATTCTCAACTACTTCGGCGACCGGCATCACGAGCGGCAATGCGGGACGTGCGGTAACTGCCGGCCCCGCACCACTACCCGAATCCACGAGATCGAACCAGAGGAGACGCCGACACCTCGCGAGGTAAATTCCGAACCACGCGCTCTCACGGACGACGAGCTGCTGCGCGTGCGAAAGATCCTCGCGTGTGCTAAACGCATGAATGGACGATTTGGCAAGAAGATACTTGCGGCAACGTTGCGCGGCTCCGCCTCGAAGCAGGTGATGAGTGCGGGTCTCAACGAACTCTCGACTTATGGTTTACTAAAGGACATGCTGAACGACGAGATCCAGGTTTATGTGGATGCGCTGGTGTTGGCGCAGT
>DATJKO010000474.1:0-3259 GCA_035491355.1 Pyrinomonadaceae bacterium | reverse complement strand
CGACTGATTCCGGAGTCTGAACGTGACGACATCATCGCCGCCTACTATCGTCGACTCACGAGCGATGATGCCGCGGTGCGTTTGGAAGCGGCGCGACTGTGGTCACTGTGGGAAGCGAGCGCCTTGAAACTCATTCCCGATCAGAAGTTGATCGATGAGTTTACTGAACCGGAAATGGCGCTAGCCGTCGCGCGGATCGAGTGTCATTACTTCATCAATAACTGCTTCTTCGAAACTGACAACTACCTGATCGAAAACGTCCATCGCATTCGTCACATTCCGGCCGTTATCGTTCATGGGCGTTACGACATCGTGTGTGCGTTTACGAATGCGTGGGACCTGCATCTCGCCTGGCCCGAAGCGAAACTGGAGATCATTCCCGATGCCGGTCACTCAGTAACCGAACCGGGAATCTGCGACGCCCTCGTCAGAGCAACCGATAGTTTTCGCTGATTCTCTGAGAGCGGCTCTGCCGAATGGTTGATCAGCGGCTCTGCCGCCCCGATTGGGCAACGGACGGTAATTTCTCAGGCAGCGGCTCTGCCGCCCCGATGTGAGGCGAGGCTCTGCCTCGCCGGTCGATGCCCACCTAAGACTGGGCTTCGCCCTCGGTTCGGGCTAGGCCCTGGTTTGGGCCACAGGCCGAACGAGGGGCATAGCCCCGATTACTTTTAAATGTTTGTGCGGCGGGGCGAAGCCCCGCCTCACATCGGGGCGGCGAAGCCGCACCGGACCAGCTCAACGCCGACTGCGCTAAGCGACACCGGAACACATCTCACCGCGCTGATTGCGTTGCACCCGCCGCCGCCGCTTTATTCCACGGCGGTGGGTTGACGCCGAGCAAGTGACGCACGAAGAAGTCGTATTGTTTGTGCGCTCCGTACGTCGCATATCGATCCCCACGAGCAGCACCGTGGTTTGCGCCCGGCACAACGAGCAGGTCGAAGTTCTTGTTCGCCTTGATCAGCTTGCTAACGACCTGCATCGTTGACGACGGATCGACGTTCGTATCCATCTCACCGACAACCAACAGCAACTCGCCCTGCAACCGATAGGCATTGTCGACATTCGACGACGCGGAGTATTGCGGTCCAATGGGCCAACCCATCCACTGCTCGTTCCACCAGATCTTGTCCATCCGATTGTCATGACAACCCGCGTACGAGACCGCCACCTTGTAAAAGTCGGGATGAAACAACAGCCCTCCCAACGAGTTCTGTCCGCCGGCTGAACCGCCGTAGATCCCGACGCGTGAGATGTCGTACCAGGGATACTTCGCCGCGACTGCCTTGTGCCACAGAATGCGATCAGGAAAACCAGCGTCACCCAGGTTCTTCCACGCAACATCGTGAAATGCTTTGGAACGATTCGCAGTGCCCATGCCGTCGATCTGGACCACGATGAAGCCGATCTCCGCCTGTGCCATCATCGACGAGTAAGGAAGAAACGACTTCGGCACAAACGAACCCTGCGGACCGGCGTAGATGTTTTCGATCACCGGATAACGCTTCGACGGATCGAAATTCGTGGGTCGAATGATCACGCCCCAGATGTCAGTCTTGCCATCGCGACCTTTGGCGGTAAAGACTTCGGGCGCCTGCCAGCCGGTCTTTGCGAGTTCGCTCGCGTCACCACGTTCAACTGTTGCGACCGTCGAATTGTCGCTCGTCTTGCGAAGTTCAAGAGTGTTCGGCAGATCGAGCCGCGAGTAGTTGTTGACGTAGAGTTGACTGTCGGTCGAGAAGCTTACGTTGTGATTCGCGTCGGCGGTCGTCAGTTCGGTCAAGCCGGTGCCGTCGAAGTTAATGCGGAAGAACGACAGGAAGTACGGATCCTTCCCGGCGTGAGTACCCCCCGCACAAAACCAGATCTGTCGTGCCGCTTCGTCAACTCGCTGTACGCCACGAACGACCCACTCGCCGCGCGTGATCTGGTTCTTCACTGAACCGGTGGCGCCGTCGTACAGATACAGATGTCCCCAGCCGTCGCGCTCCGACATCCAGATAATCTCTTTGCCGTCGTCGACGTCATAACGATACCTCTTGCCCGAATCAGCAAGACTGCCGTTCGCAGGGCGATAGCTGAAGAAGGTCTTGGGTTCGTCAGAGATGAGCGCACGTGCCTGGCCGCCCGCGCCGACTTCGATGACGCGATAAGCCTGGTGGCCGCGTTGATTGTATTCAAAGGTGAACGCGCGGCTGTCTTTGCGCCATACCGGATCGGAAATCTCGAAAGGATTAGGAAACAGCGTGTTATCGACGTTCATCTGCTTGCGCGTCGCTACTTCGAACAACACCGGTTGTTCGAGGTCGAGAACATCGCCGGGTTTCGCGTACACAATCGAAGAGAACTTCGGCTGGACCTGATCTTCGGGTGACGATTCAACGTAACGCACCTCGCGCCGGTAACCGGGCCGCACGCGATACACAGCGATCTTTGTCGAGTCAGGCGACCAGACGATGGTCCGTGCGTTGTAGTAATTGCCCTCGGAACCGTCTGTACTGAGCACGATGGCGTCGCGTGATTCAATTGGCCGCACTACGAGGTTGTAGTTATTGATCAATGCCTCCCACTTGCCGTCAGGTGATCGCACGGGTGGAGGTTGCGGACGATTTGCCGGCGACACTCCCGGCGGTGGCACTTCCAGCTTCGTGCAAGCTGAATCAGCAATCGTGCAACGCACCGTCGTGCCGTCAATGGTCGCGGTGAACGATCCTAGACTGCTGTCGAACCGCAGTTGCGTTAACGAGAGATCGCCGGGTTTGTAACTCGCGTTGTTAAGCTTCGAAAGGGAAGCGGCGATCTTGGTGTGATCGAATGCGGTTTGTTTCTTGAGCGTGTCGGCATCGAAAATCACGTACTCGTTCACGCCGCGCGACAGTTTGCGGTACCAGAAGCGATGACTCGCTCCGATCCACGTCGGATTGCCTGCGATGTCAATCGCCGCCGCTTCATACTTCACCCGCAGACCGCTGGCGCGTTCGTAATCTGCTGACGTGCCCTGTGCGAATACGTAACCGAAACAGCAAACGATCAGCGCTACGCCCAATAACACACGGTTCATTGTTGTTCCTCCAACAGGTTTACTTAATCGCCACCGGGTTGACGATCGCCTGCACGCCGCCGGTGATTCGCGCTGCACCGAGCGTGAACAGGAATTCCCACGCCTGGTCCTTCACCATCTCTTCGGTGTTGATGTTCTCGAGGATATGAATGCCGTTGAGTGGAATCAAAATTTGATGGACCTCAAAAACTCCCG
>DATJKO010000473.1:0-2871 GCA_035491355.1 Pyrinomonadaceae bacterium | reverse complement strand
GTCAACTCCGATGAACAAGTGGTGCGATTGAAAGGCCCTGGTCGACCAGTCATGGCCGCCGCCGAACGGGCCGAGATCGTCGCGTCGTTGGAATCTGTAACTTACGTCACCATTTTCAACGAGCCCACAGTCGAACATCTTCTGCTCGCTCTAAAACCCGACATTCACGCGAAAGGCACCGATTACACCGAAGACACGGTTCCGGAGCGCGCCGTGGTACGATCCTATGGCGGTCGCGTGGCGATTGTGGGCGACCCGAAAGATCATTCAACGTCTGCGATCCTGACCCGGATCGGAGGTACGAAATGAAAAAATCGTTAACGGTAGTTGGAATTTTGGCGTTGCTGTTCGCGACTTGGCCCGCGGCGCCGGCCCAGACGAAGAGCACCCGCTTCGATCCGAGTGGTGCTTACTGGATTTCCGGCGAGCCACCGGCAGATTTTTCCGACTTCAGTGCGATCAATGTGAACATGCGGCAACTGAGGCGACTGCCGACTTCAGGAATGGAACTGAACGACGGCACCAGACTTCGGTTCAAAACCGTGGTGGTGAAGCAAAGCAGTTTCACGTTCACGACTGCCACAGTGAAAGGTGTTTACTACACGTTTTCGGGTAAGTTTTTGAAAGGCGGCGTCCTGGCCGAAACCTGGCAGGGGGACGAAGAACCCGTCCTGGAAGGCACGCTCACGAAGTTTAAAGCCGGGACGAAGGTCGCGGATGCCAAGCTGAAATTCATCTATTTTGGCGGGACCTGAAATTACGAAGAGGCGCAAACGCAAAGCACAAAAGGGACAAGCAAGAGCTTGAAGCCGCAAGTCGCATGAGAATTCTGATAGTAAAGCTGGGGAGTATCGGCGACATTGTTCACACTCTACCGGCGCTCGCGGCGTTGCGCGAGGGTTTCCCCGACGCGGAGATCTCCTGGGTCGTCGAACGAAATTTATCTGAGATTTTGAGAGACAACCCACTCTTAGATCGCCTCATCGAAGTCGACACGAAGGCGTTGAGGCGCGGACTGATGTCTGGGGAGACGCTGCGGGCACCGCGCCAGCAGTTACGTCGGTTACGCGCCTCGGCCTTCGACGTCGCTTTAGACTTCCAGGGACTTCTCAAATCCGCTTCCATAGCGCGCCTTTCGGGCGCGCGACGTGTTTTTGGGTACGCGCGCTCGGGCTTACGCGAACCAGCCAGCAGCATTTTCCTTTCCAAACGAATTTCGGTGCCGAAACAGGTCCACGTGATCCGGAAGGGCCTGTTGCTCGTGGAGGGCGCCATGGGCATACCGGTGCCGTCGCGGCCGGAACAGTTTTCGTTTCCGATCAATGTCAGCGAACAGGAGGAAGCTGAGGCGAGGCAGCACGCGGACACCGGAAGTTATGCGATCCTGAATCCCGGTGGCGGTTGGCCGACCAAACTCTGGAGTGCCGACCGGTTTGGTAAACTGGCCGACGCCCTGTGGTCCAGTTACGGTTTGACTTCGCTCGTGACCTACGGTCCGGGCGAGGCAGCACTCGCTGATGCCGTTCGACAGGCTTCCACAAGCGGAAGGGCGCGGCCAGTCGATCTCTCGTTGAAGTCGTTTTATGCGCTCGCGAAAAGGGCGCGTGTTTATGTGGGGGGCGACACCGGACCGACGCACCTGGCCGTCGCTGCGGGCGCTCCGATCGTTGGTTTGTTTGGACCGACTGAATGGTGGCGCAATGGAAGCCCACGAGCGGAGGACGTCTGCGTTGAGCGAACGGACATCGATTGTCGCGTCGATTGTCATCGGCGTTCGTGTTCGAAGTGGATTTGCATGGACATCGAAGTCGAGCGAGTGCTGAGGGCTGTGGATAAGAGACTCACCGCGGATCGCACGAATGGGAAATAGATCGGGGACATGGATTCAACGCTGGCGAGTGCCGCTCGGGTTCGTCTGTGCGGCGGTATTTCTTTTCTTCGCGCGGCCCACGCCGATTGCGCTCGCGGCGGGAGCGTGTGTCTCCCTCCTGGGACTCGCGATTCGTGCGTGGGCGTCGGGACACATCCGTAAAAATGCACAACTGGCGACGTCTGGCCCTTATGCGTTCACCCGCAACCCGCTCTACTTTGGTAGCTTCCTTCTGGGCCTCGGTTTTACAATCGCCTCCGGCCAGTGGCTGCTCGCGCTGTTGTTCGCCGGGCTATTTATTGGCATCTATTTCCCGGTGATGCGCGTCGAAGCCTCGACAATGGGACAGCTATTTGGCAATGATTTTGAGACTTACAGCCGTTCGGTGCCGCTCTTCTTTCCGCGCTTAACGCCGTATCGTCAGGGAGATTCGGCCGCCGTCCGGTTCGATGGCGCCCTTTATCTTCGATATCGGGAATACCGTGCTGCACTCGGGTTGATTGTCGCCTGGGGACTGCTGCTGATTAAGACTCTTTACTTTAAGAACTAGCTTTGAGAATTCATAACAGACCCATTCTTGTATCCCTGCTGCTCTCCGTGTTTTTGATTGCGGTGCCGACGGCGCTCGCGCAGAAGTCTACCGGCGCACGCCATTTCGAGACCGGCGAAGAGCTGCACTTCGAAGCCGAGTTTTCACGAGCGCTGCTGCGGAAGCTTGACGTTGCGGATCTCACGTTTCGCGCGAGCCGCAAGCCAGCCGCCGCCGGCGCTGAGTCGTCGAACAATTCGAGTTCTTATGCCTTGAAGTTTACCGCCGACGTCGCGAGTAAAGGGTTCTTCGCGCGGCTGTTCAACCTGAAGTTTCGCGAGCGGGTTGAGTCGACAGTGGAGCCGGTTTCGTTCACGGTGCAGAAGACAACAATTCTCGACGAGCAAGGCAAACGCGTCCGCGCTACCGAGGCGACATTCGATCGATCAAAAGGCAAGATGACGTGGACGGT
>DATJKO010000472.1:0-3299 GCA_035491355.1 Pyrinomonadaceae bacterium | reverse complement strand
CCCGCCTCCAACTTCGCGATCACCGCGCTGAATAGTTCAGGAGTGGAGTGCGCGAACACTTTCTCGCGCAACGTCTCGCGCAGCATACCGCGCGCCAGTGGCTCGCGTTTGTGATGACGTTCTAGTTCGTCGAGCACCTGGCTGCTCAACCGGTCGAAACTCTCCCGCGCCAGATACACACCGCCGGCGTCGATAACTTCTCCGCCACCCTGCGCCGCTGACGCGACGTTTGCGAGGACATCGGTGTTCCACCCCGTCGCGGCCGCCAGGTCGGCGACGCGCAAACCGCGCTCAGCGGAACAGCTAACAAACCCGCGAAACTTCGTGACTCGATCGTCGTCCATCAACGTACGCAGGAGTCGACGAGTTTGCGCCAGGTCTTTGCCACGATGTTTCGCTGCAAATGGATCGACAATCACGCCGCCTGCGACTGTTCGTTGCGGTGAATAACTACGCAAGATGAAACGATCGCCGTGCAAAGCGACCACCGGAGCTTCCAGTCGCAATTGCGCGAGCCCGCTGCCGCCCGCCGGAATCTCGGCAGGTTCGTCGAGCACTCTGACGCGGCCCAGCACTTCCGTCGCACCGATATGCAGACGCACCCGCGAGCGCGAACGCACGCCACGCGGCGCATCGGGTAAAACGTCGATCCAGGCGTCAACGATCTGCGTCGGTCGCAAACGACCGGACGGCGCGAGGACCATGCCGCGTTCGATCTGCGCAGTATCGACGCCGCCGAGATTAACTGCCGTTCGTTGACCGGCGTGCGCCTGAGTCACAGAAGCTCCGTGAACCTGCAGTCCGCGCACACGGACCTTCATCGCCGGCGGCAGCAGCTCAAGGTCGTCACCCTCTTTGATCGTTCCGGAGATCAGCGTGCCGGTTACGACCGCGCCAAAACCTTTCATCGAGAAGGCGCGATCGATGGGCAGACGCGTGACGAAATCGGCAGAACGTGCCGGTACGCGCTTGCCGATGTCGATCAACTCGCGCTTCAGTTCATCAAGACCGGCCCCCGTTTTCGAACTGACCGCTACGACGGGTGCATTCTCGAGAAACGATCCCGCAACCAGTTCGCGCACTTCGTTCTCAACCAGCGCCAACATCTCGTTCTCAACTAGATCGCTCTTGGTGATCACAATGAGACCGTTGCGCACACCGAGCAGACGACAGATGTCGAAATGCTCGCGCGTTTGCGGCATCACCCCTTCGTCGGCTGCCACGATCAACGCCAGCACGTCGATGCCGTGCGCCCCGGCCAGCATGTTTTTGACGAAACGTTCGTGACCGGGAACGTCGACGAAACCGATACGCAGATTGTCGAGTTGGAGATCGGCGAAGCCGAGATCGATGGTGATACCGCGTCGTTTTTCTTCCGGCAGGCGGTCGGGATCGGTACCCGTGAGTGCGCGCACTAACGCACTTTTTCCATGGTCGATATGGCCGGCTGTCCCGACGATGAGAGACGTCATTTCAGCACTCAACTATTTGTTTTGTCTTGCAATTACCTGCTCATAGAACTCGATGTACTGCGGAATGACAACATCAGTGCGATAGCGAGAGATGGCCGAGTCGCGCGCACGTTGGCCCATCTCGCGTCGCAGTTTGTTATCGACGATTAAGCGCGCCGCGTCGGCCGCCATCTTGTCG
The DNA here is from genome assembly GCA_035491355.1 of Pyrinomonadaceae bacterium. Classification (GTDB taxonomy): domain Bacteria; phylum Acidobacteriota; class Blastocatellia; order Pyrinomonadales; family Pyrinomonadaceae; genus PSRF01. Next base: position 1,649 of record DATJKO010000472.1, on the reverse strand, counting down.
ACGTCGCCGACGGGACTCAAATAACCAGTCTCGCCATCGGTTACAACTTCCGGCAGCCCACCAACTCGCGAAGCAATCACCGGCACCTCGCACGCCATCGCCTCCAGCGCTGCCAGTCCAAACGACTCCTGGTCCGACGGCAACAACAGCACGTCGCAAGCGGAAAGATAATCGACGATGCGCGGCTGCTTGCCGACAAAGGAACAGTGTTCGTAAATGCCGAGACAACGCGCACGATGCTCGGCATTGGTCCGTTCACTACCGTCGCCCACCATCACCAGCCGCGTCTTCACGCCCTTCTGCAGCACCCGCGCAAGGATCTCGACGCAGTCGACCGGACGCTTCACCGGACGAAAGTTTGAGACGTGGACCAGGAGTGGTTCGCCATGCGGCGACAATGACTCGCGCAGCGGTCCCATTTCGAGTCGCTTGTAATCGTACTGGCAGACGAAGTTGGGAATGACGGCGATGTCGTCGAAATGGAAGATCTCTTTCGTAGCTTCTTTCAGGTAGTTCGAGATCGCCGTGACGCCATCTGACTGAACGATGCCGTAGCGAGTGATCGGCAGGTACGAGCGGTCGGCGCCGACGAGCGTGATGTCCGTGCCATGCAAGGTAGTAACGACGGGCAGACGCCGCCGGGGTTTCAACGATTCGCGAGCTAGGATCGCGCTGATCGAATGCGGTATGGCGTAGTGGACGTGCAGCAGGTCGAGGTTTTCTTCTTCGGCAACGGTCGACATCTTCGTCGCCAGTGCGAGCGTATACGGCTGGTGCTCGAACAACGGGTACGACATCATTTCCACTTCGTGGAAATGCACCCGTTCGTTCAGCTCAGTCAAGCGCGTGGGAAGCGCTGAAGAAATGAAGTGGACCGTATGGCCGCGGGCCGCTAATTCTTTGCCGAGTTCGGATCCCACGATCCCGCTGCCGCCGTAAGTGGGATATACCGTTATGCCGATGTTCATCGAAACCGTGCTTGGTCGCTTCTGCTCGTTCGCGTTTTTGGGGAGGGTCTAAGTTTAAGCCGGGGATTTTCGTCTTCCAAGTACGGACGGGGTGGTCTGGCGTTTATCAGGCCAAAAATAAGTGAGGCAGGCGACCCTCGCTATCGCCTGCCTCTATCTCAACTTGACTCACCTTCTGAGAGGGGGGGCAAGTGAGGGCGGGAGTATAGAACTGGTTTGGGAATTTAGCAACGATTCTTGCAACCGGTTTCGAAAGTAATGCTCGCTCACTGCGGATGCGGGCCAAAATCGCTATAATGTGACGACAAATAGGGAGTTTCTAATGCCAAAGATCAGTGATATCGAAGAGACACCAAATCCGAATGCAGTGAAGTTTATTCTCCGCGAACCGGTGAGTAACGGCGTCGCGAGACAGTATGGCTCCGCGGACCAGGCGGAGAACGATCCGCTAGCAAAATCGCTGTTCGACGTGGGCCATGTCGTGTCGGTTTTTTACATGGATCGCATGATCACCGTCGAAAAAGATGACGAGGGCGACTGGGACGAACTTCTGCCCACGCTGGCCGTGCCGATCCGCGCCGCTGACGCTGTCAATGGCGGTTCTGCGGCGGCAGCAGCTGCGGCAGTTGGTGGAGCGATTGCCGCTGTCGCGAGCGACGACCCGCGACTGTTGAAGATCAA
>DATJKO010000471.1:0-5992 GCA_035491355.1 Pyrinomonadaceae bacterium | reverse complement strand
CAGTTGGCGAATACCTAAATACGCCAGCCCGATTCCGATCACAGTTCCGATCGCGGCGAGTACGATCGCCTCGGCAAGTGTTTGTCGAATCAACTGCCACCAACCTGCGCCAAGTGCTGCGCGAACGGCCAACTCTCGTTCGCGCGATGAAGCACGCACCAACATCAGGTTCGCGACATTCGCACACGCAATCAGTAACAGAAAGATGACGGCACCCATCAGCGCCATAATCGTGGGCCGAACCTGGTCCACGAGGTGCTGCTTCATCGGTACGATGCGAAAATACTGACCCGCCGTTTTGGCGATCGTGTTTTCGTCGCGAATCTTTTGCGCGACGGCTTCGGCTTCGGTCTGCGCCTGCGGCAACGAAACGCCGGGCTTCATCCGGCCAATCGCACGCCACTGCACGTTGTTGCGGTTGGCCACGTCGTAAGGAATGCGCGCTGCCAGCCAGATACTCGGAAACTGCTCGACGTCGACTTGCGGCGGAAACAGTAATTCAAAACCGGGCGCCAGGACGCCGACGATGATCGGCGGTGGTCCAAACGCGGCGGACACCGGAAGCGGTTTGCCGATCATCGCCTGATCGCCATTGAACCGTTGTTGAAAGTAATCGTTGCTCAGAATTGCCATCGTCGGCGGCTGAGGCTGTGCCCCGGCAGCAGGCGCATTGCCGCCATCCGCCGCGGGTGGAGGCGCCGTGCCGTCAGACTCCTGAAAGTCGCGGCCCGCAATGATCCGGCCGCCCATCATCGGAAAGAAATTGATCGAAACCGCCGCGATGCGAACGCGTTCCGGCGTACCGTCCAAACCAGGCAACGTGATGCGACCGGTGTTGACTACGGCGAAGTCTTCGAAACTGTTCTTCGCACCATTGCGGAGGTCGAGGTAGTCGACGTTCGACAGCGGAAAGTCTTTCACGTTTCGCGCCTGCAAGTCGTTGCAGGCAAGGACCAGGCGATCCGGATCCTTGTAAGGAAGCTTCCGCAACAGGACGCCGTTGGTGACGCTGAAGATCGCCGTGCTCGCGCCGATGGCCAGGGCGATCGTGACGACAACGGTGATGGTGAAAACAGGGCTCTTGCGCAGCGTGCGAAACGCGTAGAAGAAGTCGGTTAACATGGCGGGGAGTTTAGTCGGTGTTACGAATTTCAGCCAAGCAAAATCTGGTATAAAACACGTCGGAGGTATGACGCGTTGAAACAGTATCCAGGGAATCGGATAGTCCGCGCGGCGATCGCGGCGGTGGTAGTTCTCGTCACGTGCGGTGGAACAATTCCCGCCCTGACAGCTCCGAAACGTGTCGTGATTGCGGTTAGCACGCTGCTCGACGGCAGAGGCAACGTGCTAACAAACACCCGAATCGTCGTCGAAGGGTCGAAGATCGTTGCGGTTGATCCGAATGCCGCGCCGATCGATTACGACCTTCGTGGTCTGACAGTAATGCCGGGATGGATCGACTCGCACGTTCATATCACCTGGAGTTTCGACAGGAACGGCAAGAACGCCGGCGCCGGTGAGACGACCGAGTACGCGACGTTGCAAGCAGCAGCGAATGCCTGGGCCACTCTGACGGCCGGCTTCACGACCGTGCAAAGCGTCGGCAACCTGAACGACATTGCGTTGCGCGATGCAGTCAACAGCGGCGCACTTCCGGGTCCGCGCATTCTTACTTCCGCGGAGCCGCTGATCGGTCAGGGCGAGAAGTCGGGTTCGCCTGATGATATTCGCGCCTTCGTCAGAAAACAGAAGGCAGCAAGCGCAGACCTCATCAAGATCTTCGTTTCAGGCAGTGTTCGCCGGCCTGACCTGTTGCTGTCGCAGGAACAGTTGAACGCCGCCTGTGATGAGGCGAGGAAGGTTGGGCTGCGTGCGCTCGTCCATGCTTACAAGGAAGGCGTGCGGGCGGCGAGTCTAGCCGGTTGCACGCAGATCGAGCACGGAACGCTCGCCACGAACGACGATCTCAAACTGTTGGTCCAACGAGGTACGTGGCTGGATCCGCAGGCCGGTCTCGTCTTTGAAAACTACTTGGATAACAAAGACAAGTTTGCCGGCACACCAGGGTTCCCTGAAGACGTGTTTCCGATGATCAAGGACCTGATTCCGATGTACCACGACTTCATGAAGCAGGCGATAAAGGTGCCGGGATTAAAGATCGTGTTTGGCTCCGACGCTTTAGCTGGTTCGCATGGACGGAACGCAGAGGAGTTTATCGATCGAGTACGAGATGCCGGCGTCGCACCGATGGCGGCGATGGTCTCTGCAAATTCGCTCGCTGCCGCCGCCATGAACATGTCCGATAAGATAGGCTCGATCGCACCTGGACTCGAGGCTGACATCATCGCGCTTGAAGGAGATCCGCTGAAGGACATCACCGCCGTGCGGCGGGTGGTGTTTGTGATGAAGGGTGGCGTCGTTTACAAAAACTCTCCCCGGTGAGAGGCGCTAATTACTTGCCGCTTTCACAATCGGACGTCAACGCTTGTACGCTCTGCGCTTGAATCGTCATTCGTCCCTGCACCATTGAAACCTCGCCGCGAACTACAACCTTGCGTACATCCGACTGCATCAACAAAGTTCGTTCAGTCTTCGTGAGCTGCGTCAATTGCACCGAGATGCGCGTGCGACTCGGCGAGTCGAACAATTCGAGACTCTTGCCGCTGGCGTCGATCGCGATCACGCGAGCTTCGACTGCAACGATGCGGCCCGCATACGCATCGGGGTTGCTGGCGAAGCTCGCGATGTCGAGCCGCTCATCGGTGCCATGCGCCATGGCGAATCCGGCGAAACATGCGATCAAGAGAAATGAAAGCGTCAACTTAAGCATGAAATTCATGGCTGCTCCTCAGTAGCGGTTTAATCAATCAACGACCTGAGGATACAAGGAGACTTACGCGAAGGTAATTGGACGTTAGTTCCGTCAACTTGTACTTTGGTGCAAGAGGGTAGGTCTCCCGCAAAGGGAGTTACTGCTCCGAAGGAAACGTTACGATGGTAGATTTCTAAAAGGCTTTCTTTGCGCCTTTGCGGGAGATCTCACTTCGCCGCACAAGGCTGCTTGCTCACGGCCGGCACATCTTTTCCATTCACAAGGTTCTTTTCGTACACGTTTCCGTTCCCGCAAACCTCAACAAAACCGGCCTGAACATTGATGGTCAACCCGGGACGATCGCGGTAGTTGTTGCGGCGGAAGACGTTGTTGACGGCGCTCTCAGTCGCGACTGTCGCGTTTCCGCCGCCGCCAGTCGACTCAAAATCGTTGTCTTCAATCACGCAACCATCGATCAGGTACGCCTGGATCGCATTCTGACCCGTGCGGTAAACATAGTTATTCCGGATCTGGCAACCCTTGAGCCCGTTGAGAAACAACCCATTGCTCATGAAGCGATAAAGCCGGTCATCCCTGCCCCCGATCATGATGTTGTTCTCGGCCCTTACCAACCCGTGGTTCGCGCCCTTGTACGGATCCTGCAAACAGATAGCGGACCCGGCGCTCGGGATCGAACCCTCGTAGTCGTAAAGATTCTTGAAGACAAAGATGTTCCTCGAGTGATCGGCCGCGGAGTTCGTTTCGAGATCGAACCCGCAAACGCCGCCGCCGAACCGCGGTTCGTGATGCCCGAGTCGGAACGCGTAGTTCTCGACGATATAAACGTTCTCAGAATTAACAGCGGCGATGTTGGCGGCCGCCACGCCGCTCGTGATGTTGTGATACGCGAGACAGTCGTTGGCGAAGTAATTCTTCTCCAAACCTGAGCCGCCGAAACTGATCCCAATCGACGCCGTGTTCTCGAGATAGTTGTTCTGCGCCGTGCACCGTTCGCAATTGCCAAACTGCATCGTCGATCTGACTCCACCGTCGTAAACCTGTTGGCGTCCCTGAATGTGAAAACCTATGACCGCGATGTTCTTCGACCGTTCAGTGTGCGAGCAACACGCATCGCCTTTTGCCTGAAAAACACTGACCGCCGGTGTTCTGCCAGATGCAAAGGTGGGTTCGAGGATAGTCGTGCCTGTTCCTGCCAACTGCTGTGCAGTCAGTGACTGTACGGCCCGCAGAAAAGGATCTTGATGGTTGCTGCCTTTGCCTTTGCGAAAGTACTCGAGCAGAGCCGGAGGCGGAGCGTACGTTCCTTCAACCAGAATGTTGTCGCCTAACAGGAAACATCCGAAATCGGTAAAGCCGGTAACGTCGCAAGAGTAAGTGGAGCTATCAAACTTGGTGTGGTGGTCTAACTGGACCTGCGTCTTGATCGATCCTCCGCCTTCGATGGACATCGTGCCGCCGCCGCGCGCGGTCAACTCTTTGTTCACGGCGTTGATGAGCAGACCAAGATCGTTTGCGGCTGCGGCAGCCTCGCGCACCGCGCGCAATCGTGCCGCGATGTCCGGGGCGCCGTTGCTCGTGACGCTTGCTAACGAGATTCTAATCGTCGGCCCTGCCTTGATCGGCGGCAGATAAGCGCCCGGATCGACTTTCGGCAAGGGCGTCACTTGCCCGAACGCATTCGACGTTAACAGTCCAAGTACAATGCATACACACAACCGTGACACTCGCATGACGAACAATTTAACAGATGTCCGTCGCAGATGTGTGACGTCGAGCGACATACGCGCGAATGCGGAATAGAGTTACACTATCGCCAAATCAGAAAGGACGCGTTGAAGATGCAGAAGCGCAGACTCGGAAATAACCTCGAAGTGTCGGCCCTTGGCCTCGGTTGCATGGGGCTGAGCTTTGGTTATGGTCCAGCCACAGACAAGCAACAGGCAATCTCACTGATTCGAGCAGCCGTCGAACGTGGCGTGACGTTTTTCGACACTGCCGAAGTCTACGGGCCGTTCGCGAACGAAGAACTGGTCGGCGAAGCGCTCGCTCCCGTCCGCGAGCGAGTGGTGATCGCTACCAAGTTCGGATTTGCGCCGGCCAAGACAGATGAATCGCGCTGGAGCGAAGTCGACAGCCGGCCGGAGCACATCAAAGAGGTCGCCGACGCGTCGCTCAAACGACTCCGCACGGATGTTATCGATCTCTTCTATCAACATCGCGTCGATACTTCCGTTCCGATCGAAGACGTTGCGGGCGCGTTGAAGGAGTTGATTCAAGCCGGCAAGGTCAAAAACTACGGTCTCTCAGAAGCGGGTGCGGAAACGCTGCGCCGCGCGCACGCGGTCCACCCTGTCACTGCGCTTCAGAGTGAATATTCGCTGTGGTGGCGAAAACCGGAGGACGACGTGTTGCCGGTGTGCGAAGAACTCGGTATCGGGTTCGTTCCGTTCAGTCCGCTCGGCAGGGGGTTTCTCACAGGCCAAATCGACGAGAACACGACGTTCGACAGTTCCGACTTCCGCAACGTAGTTCCGCGTTTCACACCCGAGGCTCGGAAGGCGAATCAGGTCGTCGTCGATCTGTTGCGAACAATCGGCGAGCGAAAGAACGCGACCCCGGCACAGATCGCACTCGCATGGCTGCTCGCCCAAAAGCCCTGGATCGTTCCGATCCCAGGCACAACCAAACTTCATCGTCTCGAAGAGAACATTGGAGCGGCCGATGTGGAACTGACGCCAGACGACCTGCGCGAGATCAACGAGGCGACTGAGAAGATTACGGTCCAGGGTGCTCGTTATCCGGAAGCGCTCGAGCGAAGAACCGGCCGCTAGACCAGGACATACGTTTGAATTCGATAGCAACAAGTTAGTCGCAAAAAGGCACAAGACGAACACGAAAAAGCACAAAGAGGCAAGCCAATAACTGATGAGCTTCTCTGTATGCAACTGGGTTTCTCTGTGTCTTTTGTGCCTTTTTGTGGCTCAAAACAAACCCGAACCCTGAGGAGCGGAAAAATGCGACGTAGCTTAATCCCCGCTGTTACGTTGATCGTGTGCGCTTGCTTCGCGAGCCAGGCGCAGATCGCAAACAATTACCAACTCGTCTCGCCGAATAACAAGATCATTCTCGCCATCCGAGTGGGCCAGAGGATCGACTACG
>DATJKO010000470.1:0-3198 GCA_035491355.1 Pyrinomonadaceae bacterium | reverse complement strand
GCCGGAACTGGGACCTGAATGCGGCGTCGTCATACTCCAACTGCCGGATTTCGCCGCCAAGGATCTCGAGGGAGGATCCCTGGTCGCGTTCTGCAAACTGAAGAGCAATAAGCTGTCGGAAGCTTTCGCGGCCGGTAAGCTTTTCCGCGGTGCTGGGCCAAGCACCGGCTCGGTTGAAATCAAGAACGCCGGAGAGTCTTTCTTCGTCGCGATCAAAAATGGTTTTCTGGTCGTTTCGAACAGTAACAAGGGCCTCGCCGCGTTGGATGATAAAGCGAAACTCGCAGGCACACGTGATTACTCACGAGCGGCGGAGAAAGTTCCGACAGGGATCGTCGCTTTTGGTGGCTACAACCTTGAAGCGGCGGTAGCCGCCGCCAGTGCGACCGCCGCTGACGGCCTCCGAGCGCAAATCGCGGCAATGGTCTTCTCCATCGCGAGTGCCTTCCATAGTCAAAGCTTCTTCGCGACCGCCACTGCGGGAGGGATTGAAGGGCGGTCGTCAGTCGCAATGGATCGTGAAGGACGTTACGCGGTCGCGGATTTCTCCTATCTGCCGCACGGGACAAACATCACGTTCGCAACGCTCCCGCCTCACGGATTACCGATCACGAATCAACGACGGCTCAGTAATCTCGTTCTTAAAGTCCGGGCCAAAGCTCCTGGACCAATCGACAACATCAAGGACGACATCACATTCGCCACACAGAAAGTCGAACAGAAGTCGCCAACCGAGTTAGTCGTGGACGTCGGAGCGCGGCGACTTGTTTCAGAGAAGAAGCTGACACTGCCGATCACGAATCCAGAGGTGGCAGCATTTCTGAAAGCGACCGGGGAGATCACGTCTGACGATAAGAACGTCATCGACCAGGCGCGCCAGATCGCCGGCGAAGATCGCGATGCCTGGAGCGTGGCGAAGAAACTTGCTGAATGGACGTACAAGAACCTCGAATGGAAGCTCACCGCCCGAGCGGGTGCGGCGGAAACATTGGCCACGCGCGAAGCAGACTGTTCCGAGTTCAGCCAGTTGTTCGTGTCGATGGCGCGATCGCTCGGACTACCGGCGCGGATCGTGTCTGGCCTCGCTTATAGCGGCAATTCGTTTGGTGGGCATGCCTGGGTCGAAGTGTGGGTGGGCGAGTGGGTCGAACTCGATCCGACGTGGGGCACAGACTTTGTCGACGCGACGCACATTCGTAACAACGGAAGCTCGCTGGTTACCGCCGCGGCATTGAACCTGATCGATGTTGAAGTGTTGGAAGCGCGACGCACAGTGGGCGATTTTCAGAAGAGTCCAAAGGCGCTCGCCGAACATCTCGCTAAGTTCATTCCTCTCGGACAGAGGTCGGAAATCGAAGCAGCGCTCGATATGCCGATCATGGCCGACGAGTTTATGGGCCGCGATGCCTGGAACGGAATGAGCGAACAGGAACGCGAGCTCATGTGGTCGGCTTACCGTAAAGCGCTCAACGAGTTTGCTCGCGGTCTTAGCGACGATGGTCTGTATCCCGGAAACATTCACCTGCTGCACCTCGAGGAGAAAGGCGATCGCGCTGAAGCAACCTCCTACGCGTCGATGGACGACGCGCTGCTGAAAGTCCATCTGTTGCGGCGTGATGGTGTTTGGTATCTCGTGGACGTGGTCGAAACGGACACCGGTCGACATTTCGTGAGGGACGCATTCGATCCGATGATTAAGGCGATCGAAGCGACTCGCGCGGGAAAGAAAACGACTACACGCGGTGTCTCCGATGCCGAAAGAGTCATGACTCTGATGGACGAAGACCCCGGGAAAGCAATTGAAATGGTCGATCGCCTGTTGCAGGCTAAACCGGGCGATCAGAGGTTCCGCTTTCTGAGAGCGCTCGCGTTGTTCAGTGCCGATAAGGACGAAGACGGGGATAAGCTATTAAAGGAACTCAGCAACGAGCAACCGCCGCATGCGCCCGCGATTTATGAGCGAGCCTATGATCTCGTTGAAGAGAAGCGCGAAGAGTCGATCGAACTCTACCAGCGTTACCTGACGTTCGAGCCTCACGACTTTCGCGCTTATCGCAATCTTGCGCAACTCTACGAACACGGCAAAGACATGGCACAGGCGGAGGCTGCGTATCGCAAAGCGATCGCTCTCGATCCGTTCGAGATTCCGGGCTATGTCGATCTGATCGAGTTCCTGATCCGCAACGGGCGCGTCGACGAGGTTGGCCCACTGTTCGTCGAGTCTGACAAGTATTCGCAGGAAGATGATGACGTGCTCGAGAGTGTGTTCGACGACCTGGAGGATGAAATCAAGCTCGAAGACGCCGAACGGCTCGCCACGGCGCAGGCGGAAAGACTGAAGAAGAGCCTTTGGGCCAATCTCGCGCTAGCTAACGTCTATGCCCGTGACAAACGATATCGCAACGCGTTGGACCTTATCACGCGCGCGTCGCAGATGGATCCCACCGTCGTGCAACCGCACCTGGAGATGTCCAAGGTGTATCTGCAACAGTCTCGCTGGACAGATGCGCTGACGGCAGCCGACCGCGCTCTCAGTCTCGACGACAAATCCAGCAACGCATACTACCTGCGTGCCTGCGCGCTGGCCCGACTCGGACGGAAGAGAGAAGCGATCGCCGCGCTTGAGAAATCAGTTGCACTGAATCCCGCCATAGCGCGATATTTCGCCGACGAAGAGGATTTCAAATCGCTCCGGTTGCTGCCGGCTTTCAAGAAGCTGCTCCCGCAACCCGACAAACCGGCGGAGCAATCAGAACCAAAGTAAGTATTTTTCTGTCAGACGGTGCTTGCCTGTCGCCGCGAATCGCTTACACACGTCAGAAAATCTTTGCGTCTGGTGCAGCGCATCGTGGCGTTTTGCGGTAAATGCCGCAGGAACATCGCTTGCACTTGTTTTCCGTTGAAGCCTTCTTACTTCAAAGGAGAACAACCATGAAACGCAAGACCCTGCCTCTATTACTCGTGCTGTTTTTGTTCGCGAGTCAAACGCCGTGGGCCGTCGCGCAACAGACGGCGACCGGCGGCGATTGGTCCAACATCCAACGAATCGGCACCGATGAAAAGCTTGTCGTCAAGAGAAATGACGGCAAGGAGTTCAAGGGCCGCATGATCGAGGCGTCGGACACTACATTGAGGATCGATCGCGACGGCAAATCGTTTGAAATTCCGCGGGCCGATGTGCGACGTGTGCAAGTGATT
>DATJKO010000469.1:0-2890 GCA_035491355.1 Pyrinomonadaceae bacterium | reverse complement strand
CTCTGCGTTAGATCAGATCTACCGCAGAGACACAGAGTTACCGCCGAGGACGCTGAGAAAAGAACAATGCTTCGTTCATCGTAGAGTTTAGGGTTAGCTGAGTGACTCTTCTCGTGCAAAGCCGTTTCAGCATACGTTCTTTGCGGCGTGATTGTAGCAGTAGACTCAAACGGAACTGTGATACTTTTTACCGGCCCCTATGCCAAACGGATCCATTCTTGTTCGCGGTCTTGGTCCAGTAGCGACCACGGCGATCGTGGTCGGCAACGTGATCGGCACCGGCGTGTTTCTGAAATCGCGCGTGATGACTTGCAACGTCGGCACGCCCGGCCGCGTGATTACAGTCTGGATTGTAGCCGGGCTGCTCTCGCTCGCCGGTGCTCTGACCTACGCTGAACTCGCAGCGATGTGGCCACGCGCGGGTGGCGAATACGTTTTCGTTCGCAACGCCTACAGCTCCAGCCTGGCGTTTCTGTTTGGCTGGACGCGCTTCTTCGCATCCGGCGCCGGATCGCTGGCGGCGCTGGCCGTTGGGTTTGCGATCTTCCTCAACGTGTTGCTGACGGGAACACTCAACGTCACGTATTTCAGCGTCAATGTCTTCGGTTATCAACTGCCATTCGGAAGATTACAGCTCGTCGCGCTCAGCGCGATCGCGTTTGTGACGCTCGTGAACTGCGCGTCAGTGTCCGTCGGCGGCAAGTTTGCCACCACACTCACCGCGATCAAGATCGGTAGCATCGTCGCACTTGGCGTGGGTGTACTCATCTTTGCGCGCGGCACGTGGGCCAACTTCCTTTTGCAAGACAGCGGCGGTGCGTGCGAAGGCGTTGGGGCCGCAGCGCGAGGAGGCAGCGCCGGGTTTGCAGCCGCAATGTTAGGCGCCTTGTGGGCCTACAACGGCTGGAACGAGATGACGTTCGTTTCCGGCGAAGTAAAGAATCCGAAACGCAACATCCCGCTCGCGCTCGCCACCGGCATGATCATTTGCATGGTGCTGTATGTCTTCGTCAACACAACGTACTTCTATGTTCTGACGCCGACGGCGGTGGCGAGTGTTCCAGCAACTTCATCAGTCGCGGCAGTCGTGGTCGAAAGTTTTCTGGGCAACATCGCCGTGGCTTTGATCGCGGCGGCGATGATGATCTCAACTCTCGGCGCGCTGCACACCTCGACGATGGCCAACTCGCGCATCCCGTTTGCCATGGCGCAAGACGGTCTCTTCCCCAAACCGCTCGCGCGAGTTTCCGGACGCACACGCGTGCCCGTTCGCTCGCTCCTCGTCCAGGGTATTTGGGCCGGCGTGCTCGCGCTCTCCGGGTCTTACGACACGTTGACTGATTATGTGATCTTTGTGAACTGGCTGTTCTTCGCGCTGGTGATCGTCTCGATCTTCTTTGTACGACGGCGTGTGCCGCAGGCGGATGGCGCGTATCGCGCGTGGGGTTATCCGGTCGTGCCTTTACTCTTTCTGGCAACGACGGCATGGTTGCTAATCAGCACACTGACCACTTCGCCTGTGCGATCGCTGATTGGTCTGGCGCTGGTTGCGCTTGGTCTTCCGGTCTATTACTTCATGGCCCGACCCAACCAGAGAGAACCGCAAGTGACAGAGGCCGGTGCGGATTAAGATCACTGGACCTTGCCGCGGCCTGCGACTTCCCAAATCGTTTCCACCCGCTCGCCTCTCACACCGTAGATCTGATTGTGCATGTTGACGGTGCTGCAAACGTGGTTCGGAATTATCGCCAGTCGCTCGCCGACACGATACTCACGCGTCGAGCGACGGATGTTCAAGTTGCCATGTTCTTCGGAGAGGCGCTCCACATCGGCATCAGGATCTGTCTTGACCAGGCCGTAACCGCTTCCGTCTTGTACCTGATGAGTGTCCGAAGAGAATGTCTTGGATCCGGCGTCGACGATCGCTCGGCCCGGAACGCTCGTGCTCACAACAGTGGTGATAACCGATAGCGCGCAATCTTCAAGGTCAGCGACGCCGACGCCGATCATGTTGCGATCGTTGAAGATATACATGCCGGGTCGTATCTCATTGACGCCGGTGAAGAGATGACCTTCGCGCGCCGTGGGCGTCGAACCGCCGCTGACGGTTTCGACTGGTAGACCGGCATCTTCGAGTTTCGCCAGGGAGCGTCCGAGAAAGTCGTTCACTGTGGCTCTCAAGTCGGCTCGCTCTTTTTCCGGCACCTGAAGATGGCCGGGAAAAAACATCAAGCCCTTGAAATCGAGACCGGGAAGATCTGAAACCACTCGCGCCACACTCAGCACTTCGTCTTCAGTAGTTAAGCCGCAACGATGAAAACCGACGTCGAGCTCAACGAGGATGCCGATGCGCGCGTCTGTCTTCTGAGCCTCGGCTGCGATCGCCTGGGCTACCGCAACAGAATCGAGCGACACGGTGATGTTTGCCCGCGTGGCGAGTTCCGCGAGCTTCTCGGCTTTGCCACGACCGATGATCGGGTACGCGATGAGGATGTCAGTGACGCCCGCCTGAAGCATGACTTCCGCTTCGCCGATCTTCGCGACGGTGATTCCCTGCGCGCTATGGGCCAACTGTCGTTTAGCTAGTTCGGGGATCTTGTGCGACTTCGTGTGTGGCCGCAGACGTAGATCATGGCTGCGGCAATACTCCGCCATGCGCCACAGATTTCGTTCCAGGACGTCGAGATCGACGACAACGGCGGGAGTTTCCAGATCAGCTATGAACAACGCGACCTCCCTCGGTGGCATGAAGCCGTTCTTCGGCGAGACGGTCCGCGGCTTTGTACGTCGGAATGCCCTCGGCCTCGGACATCAGAAAGATGTTGTAAAGCGTATCGTATATCTCATCGACCTTTGCGGCGGCTTGTGCTGAATCCCAGCCGAGCAGGTC
>DATJKO010000468.1:0-8024 GCA_035491355.1 Pyrinomonadaceae bacterium | reverse complement strand
AATATGACGAACTCAGTCGCCTGCCCGACATCAAGCACGTGCTCATTTTCGAGAACAAAGGAGAGGTTGTCGGTGTGTCGAATCCACATCCGCACTGCCAGATCTACGCGACGAATTTTTGTCTTCAAGACTATCGAGACCGAGGCCCGTGCGAGCCAACGTTACCTGGACCAAACCGGACGCGTGCTTTTGCAGGACATCATCGCCGCCGAACAGCAAGCGGGGACGCGGATCATCGCGGAAAATGATTCGGCGATTGCGTTTCTGCCATACTTCGCGCGATACGCTTATGAAGTCTTTGTCGCTCCGAAGCGAACGCATGCGAGCATCGCGACGCTCTCCGCGAGCGAACTGCTCGACTTCTCGAGTGTGCTGAAAGACGTGCTGGTCAGGTTCGACAATCTCTGGCAACTGTCATTTCCGTACGTAATGCCACTGCATCAGGCGCCGACAGACGGAGGTGATTACAGTGGTTTTCATTTCCATATTGAGTTTCATCCACCGTTTCGCAAACCATACCTGCTGAAGTTTCTCGCGGGCCCTGAAATCGGCGGCGGGAATTTTCTTAGCGACACTTCACCGGATGAGAAAGCAGCCGAGCTGCGCGCACAATCGACCGTGCATTACAAAAAGCAGCCGAAATGAGAGACGACATGCGCCAGCTGCTTGGTCCACTGCGCCGGTTGCACGAACAGATTCGTGCTTCGGTAGTCGATGCGTGTGAGCGAACCATGTCGAGCGAATTGGCGAGTGTCGTCAGCGAACAGGAAGGCGACACGATCTTCGCGATCGATCGTGTGAGCGAAGAGCTGCTGATTGAGTTCTGCGAACGCGAGCTTGCGCCGCTCGCTCCAGTGGTGCTCATTGCCGAGGGTTTGGTTGGCGGTCAGATCGTGCTGCCGCGCGGCACGGCGGAGCCTGATGCGGTGTGGCGAATCATTGTCGATCCGATCGACGGCACGCGCGGGTTGATGTATCAGAAACGGAGTGGATGGATATTGACGGGCGTCGCTCCGAATCGCGGGCTTGATAGCGCACTGCACGACATCGAACTCGCGGTGCAAACAGAGATACCGCTCGTTAAGCAACATCTCTCCGACGTTCTTTGGGCCAGTCGCGGCGAAGGATTTTGCGCCGAACGATTCAATCGGTTGACCGGCGAGCGCTCTGCTTTGTCACTACATCCTTCAACTGCGACGGACATCGCTCACAGCTACTCGCAAATCGTGCGTTTCTTTCCTGGGGTGCGGGATGTGCTGGCGGCGATAGATGACGAGATCGTCGACGGCGCACTTGGTCCACCGCAGATTGGCAAGGCGCAGTGCTTCGAAGATCAGTACACGTCGACAGGCGGACAGCTTTACGAGTTGATTGCCGGCCATGATCGGTTCACCGCGGATATAAGAGCGCAGATGAATGCGGTCGCGACTGAACGCGGATTGCCGAGGCTCTTGTGCTGTCATCCATACGATTTGTGCACCGAACTGATCGCGCGGGAAGCAGGCGTGATTGTTACGGGCGTTCATGGTGGTCCACTCGACGCGCGTTTGGCTGTTGAACCGGACGTGAGTTGGGCGGGTTACGCGAACGAACATATCCACGCGACTATCGAACCGCTGCTCCAGGCGGCGCTGCGCACACGTGGTTTGCTTGACGAGAGCGATCGGAAGTAGCGATGTACCGAGTCGTTCAGGGTGATGCGAACCAGACGCCGGATGCGCAGGACTTCATCCACCTCCTGAATAACCTCACCACGCATTCACTCAAAACTGCTCGCGAACTGTTTCACCCTGGAGCGGATCTGTTCGTGGGTCGCGCGCCCGGACGACTGGATGTGATGGGTGGGATCGCCGACTACTCCGGTTCGCACGTGCTGGAAATGCCGATCGCAGAAGCCACGTTTGTCGCTGTTCAGCGAAATGATGAACGGACGCTGAACATCATCACGTCACTGGTCGGTGAGCCGCATCCTGATGACCCGAGTCATGTCGCGTTCAAGATGGCATTAAGCGTTTTTGATGGGCCGATCGAGTACGAAGCGGCACGGCAGTTCTTTCGGCTGCATTCAGGCACACACTGGTCGGCGTACGTTGCCGGTGTGTTTCTGGTGCTGATGCGCGAAAGAAATGTGAGCTTCACGTCGGGAGCGAACATTCTGATCTCATCGCGAGTGCCGCCGGGGAAAGGTGTCAGCTCATCGGCGGCATTGGAAGTGGCGGTGATGGAGGCGGTGACCGCAGCGTTTGCTGTCACGATTGAAGCGCGGGACAAAGCGCTGCTGTCTCAGACGGTTGAAAACCTGGTAGTCGGCGCGCCGTGCGGTGTGATGGACCAGATGACGGCGGTTTTTGGAGAGAGTAATCAGTTGCTCCTGTTGCTTTGTCAGCCGGCTGAGATCAAACGAACGATAACGCTGCCGCAGGAGTTGATGTTGTGGGGGATCGATTCCGGGATACGTCACTCGGTTAGTGGGTCGGATTATGGATCGGTGCGCGCTGGTGCGTTCATGGGTTTGCGCATCATCGCCGATCTAATAGGAGACGGGCGCGCGGTTAAGTACCTCGCAAATATTTCGCCTGGGGAGTTCGAACGCGATTATCTGGCGCAACTGCCGGAACGAATGGCGGGTGAAGAGTTCTTATCGCGATATAAGGAAACAATCGATCCGGTGACTTCGATTGATCCGCAGAAGGTCTATGCGATTCGAACACCCACCGCGCATCCGGTTTATGAAAATGCCCGCGTGCTGCGCTTCGTGGAGTTGCTGGACCATTGCGCTTCGGGTGCTTCGGAAACGCACTTCATCAAACTCGGCGAACTGATGTATGAGTCACATCGCAGTTACACCGCGCTCGGACTGAACTCTTCGGGCACCGATCTCATCGCTGAGCTCGTGCGGCGAGAAGGTCCGGCGGCGGGCCTGTTTGGCGCGAAGATCACTGGTGGCGGCAGTGGCGGAACCGTGGCAGTACTAGGAGATCAAACATCCGCCGCTGCGATCGAACGCGTCGCGGCAGCTTACGCGCGCGAGGCTGGTCACCGTCCCTATATTTTCCACGGCTCATCTCCCGGCAGTCTCGCCTTCGGTCGCTTGCGAGCGATCTGATCGCTCTTGTATCGACGCCCATGAGGAGTTTCATTGCGAAACGCTTCATGCCGCGACAGATTACACGGATAAGCACGGATTCGTCACTTTCGACTTTGGTGTAGAATGGCGCGCGGACGATAATTCAAGAGCAGATTCGACCAGAAGCAGCCGATCTACATGCCTCTTCCCGTTGCCCACGCAGTGATCGGCGCAAGTGTAGCCGCGGCAATCTATCCCAAGACAAATGACTGGTGGAAACTCTTAGTAATAAGCGCGGTTCTCGGCATCTGTCCCGACTTCGATTACGTACTGAACTGGTTGCGCGTCGGACGTGGAGGGTGGCACCACGGGTTTACGCATTCGATCGTGTTCGCAATCGTCGTCGGTGGACTAACGACACTGATTTTCAGTTGGCGGAGTGCTCGTACGTTCATCGCGTTTAGCGCCGCCACTGCTTCGCACACGCTGCTCGATTACTTGATGACGGAGTCGCGGGGCGTCTCAATGTGGTGGCCCTTTACGGACCGCCGCTATAAACTCCAGGGTCCAAACCCCATCGATTACACCTGGAGCACGACATCTTTCTGGAACGCAGCGGTCGACATCATTCAGATCAGCCTCACCGAACTGATCATCTTTGGACCACTGTTGCTGATCGTAATTTGGTTGCGGAACATGAGTAGCGAAAGGGGAATACACTGAATGGAATGGATCACAGAGCCACAGGCGTGGGTAGCCTTCTTGACTCTGCTTGCCCTCGAGATCGTTCTCGGCATCGACAACATCATCTTCATTTCGATTCTCGCGGGAAAGCTGCCCACGGAACAACAGCCACGGGCGCGATTCATCGGCCTTGGTCTCGCGCTGATCATTCGCGTGGCCCTACTCTTCTCGCTCTCGTGGGTCATCGGCCTGACCGCGACGCTCTTCACCGCCCTCGGTCAGGAAATCTCCGGCCGCGATTTGATACTCATCGGCGGCGGCTTGTTCCTACTCGCTAAAGCGACCTACGAGATTCACGAGAACCTCGAAGGCGAGGAAGGACATGCGTCGGAGAAGGTAAAGGCGAGTTTTATCAGTGTGATCATTCAAATCATTATTCTCGATGCCGTCTTCTCACTCGATTCGGTGATCACAGCTATCGGAATGGTCAATCAGGTCGGACTCATGATCAGCGCTGTCGTAGTAGCGATAGCGTTCATGATGCTGTTTGCGGCACCGGTCGGCAGGTTCGTGAGCAAGCATCCCACCATCAAGATGCTGGCGCTGAGTTTTCTCTTACTGATTGGTTTGACGCTACTTGTCGAGGCCTTCGACGTGCACATTCCGAAGGGTTACATCTACTTCGCGATGGGCTTCTCGGTATTTGTGGAGTTGCTGAACCTGCGTTTACGACGAAGGAAGACGGAGCCGGTCCACTTGCACGAGCGCTACGCGCCTGAGACTGGAACGAAGCGTTAGCTCGCCGATCGCGGACGTTTGGCCTGATTTGGAAATCCGCACAGAGGAACGCAGAGTTGAATTACGACAGCAACTATCGCGGGAATTTCTTGATTTGATCCGGCAGGTTTGTGACCGGAAACGTAATCGGCGTTTCACTCGCGGCGGAGACTTTCACCGTTTGTGATCCGGCAGCGGATCGGGTCCGTTCAGGAAGCGTCTTCTCGTCCAGCAACAGTATGTGTTCGCCGGGTGGCAGGTCGCCGATCATGAAATAACCATTCTCATCCGTTAGTGTGTCGCGACCACTGCCCGTGACGACGCGCGCGTCAGCCAACGGACGCTCCGACTCATCGAGCCGTCCATTCTCATTGAGATCGAGCCACACGACACCGCTAATCCGCCCAGTCCGCACGACGCGAAAATCAACGACCACATCACGACTCGAATTGAGCGTGATTTGTTGCTTAGTCGAGTCGAGCAGCGTCAGATCAGCACGCACCGACAACAGGTCCAAATAAACGGAGTGCTCTCCCTGCAAGACACTTTCGATGCGGAAATTGCCAGTCGCATCGGAGACCGCGTAACGACTACCATCCACCTGGACTCTCGCGTTTACCTGCGGCAGGTCCACGCCGGGATCGAAGCGACCATTCAGATTCACGTCCTGATACACCTTGCCCGAGACTGCGCCGTACGAATTCAACTGCGCGATTGGACCACTGAGCGCGCGCTCCGCATGCTTTGTGGAGAAGAACAGACCATGCAACGTCAGCACTGCTGTCGTACCGGTTTGCGTCTTCAGGTAGCTGAATTGCAGCGAGCCATTGCGCGGCAATCTAAACGACGCCGAAAGGTGCGCGGAAGGTTGAAAGGGCGAGGTGTCGCTCGTCGTGTAACCCATGCCGCCGCTGAAACTCAGGCGATGACGAAACAAATTGGACACTTGCCACGTCGCCAACCCGCTATAGAGACCATTACTCCCGACCGACTGACTCACCTCGAGGCTGTTCGATTCGTTGATGCGGAAGTTTCCCCCACCTTGCAGATTAAGACTCGTCGCGCCGAACGACTTCACCCGCGCGGCGTTCACGAACAACAGCCAGCGATCAAATTTCTTCGTGGCCGTGATCAGTGTGAAGGCGGCGTTTCTCAGTTGCGTCGTGCCGCTCTGAGTGTGCGAGACGAAGAGCGCGGGCCATGAATCATTCGGCGCAAGATTCACGGTCGCGGTGACGTAGCGATTAAATAGCCCGGCCTTTCCCGGGATCGTTTCAGTGCTGCCACTCACCGTCGTCGAGAACCATCGGCGCGGCTGCCAGCTCACGCCTGCGGCCGCGAGGTTTCTTGGCGTGAACATCCCACTCTGCGGACTCACGAACGTCGGAGCTACATACACGTACCGTCCCTGCACTACCACCTCGTCGGTCAGGTGATACGAGCCAGTGAGATTGATCGCGACGCCAGTTCCCGTTCGTTGCAGCGACTGCTCGCTGCCGCGCCCGAATTGGCCCACCGCAACATCCGCTTGAAAACGATGATGACCGGGCGTGTACTTGAGTCCGCCGGCGAGCACGTTGCCTCGACGCGTAGGACCATCGAAGTGCATCGCTCCGCCCGAAAGCATGAAGTTTGTTCGATAGGGAGGCTCCGCCGCGGTTGTGACCATGGCGCCAAAGATTCGCGTGTCGTAGCGAACCGGCAGAAACGCGACTTGCGGGTTGGTCTGAAGAGGATCGGGCGGCACTACCAACGCCACACCGGAACTCGTTTGCCCGCCGAAAATATCGAGTCGCACCCGACTAAAGGGAAGTTGGACCAGTCCGCCGCGCACTGCCGCTGACATGAATTCCACATCCGTGCCAGTACCAAATTCGCCGGCAACAAAACTCTGACCGTTCGTCCGATCAAGTCTCACACTGCCGCCGGTAAGATTCGGCCGCGACGAATTCTGCGTCACGCCAATCGTCGAGTTGGCGATAAAGCTCAACCTTGCGTCGCCAACACGTCCCGTTCCGCGCAGCACGAGGCTGTGGTCTCCAGCGGACGTGTAGCGGCTGAACGTGTAGTCGTACTCGATCTGAAAAAGCTCCCAGGGTGCACGTTTCGCTCCAGCGCGAACAGTCTCGACCGGCACACCTTTGCGACTAATAACAATCGCGTGGCTTTCATCGCGCCGCACGACGACGTCAAGCAACGACGCGACGATCTCGGCGGGCAACATCAGCTCGTCAGCAGTCGGCGGGAAGACCAGGTCAGCACTGCCGGAAAGAGTAAGCACCACGACGCCGTTCTCTCGTACTTCATTCAGCTGAGCGTTGAAAATCGCGATCGTGCCGTTCTGGCGACGAATCGTGACCGTGCGCGTCGACGGATCGGAAGTGAGCGTATCGCCGAGTGCCTGCGCGATGGTCGTTATGGGAAGAAACAGTCGTCCGGCGCGAAGTTGTGCCGCGCTATTTGGTCCAACCAGCGCGCGCTCATTGACGATGATGACAGAGGTTTCCTGTACGGCTGCGGCCCTACGCGGCGCCGGTCTCCCGGGTTTACCTTCGAGACGGTTGGCCAGCAAGGACGCTGGAGTCATCGCGAGATAACACAGACTCAAAATGACTACGACTTTTGCGAGGGGATGCATGTTCTAGAAGCAGGGGGCGATTGAGTGTGTTATAAGCTCAGCAATCTAATTAGGGGAGTCTCACAAAATGCCGGCGAGATGGTCGAAGCCGCAGTGTCGTTATTTCTTCACGTTGTTGGCGGTAGTGCTTTTTGTACCCGCCGGCGTGGTGGCTCAAACCGGCAATAACTCCGTAGTGATAAGAACGACCGTCAGCAAGGCGGTCATGCTTTCTGTCCCGCCGAATACAAATCGTGGCGATGTCGACGTGGACGTGATGAGCAGTGGCGGCACTGTGCGATTGACCTTGTCCGGCAAGGACGCCGGGCCTCAGGTCGTTCAAGTGCCATTGTTGGTTCGTTCAAATATCGGTTTCAGTCTATCGGCTAACGTCGAATCACAGACCGCCAAAGTGAATCAACTTTCAGTGATGAACGTGCGGGCAACGGGCAGGGCGGTTTCACCTGACGCTGTAACTGGTGTCGAAGTTCGACAGCAGTTCGATGGGCGAGACTCACATGTTGCTTCAGACGAGGATCTTGCGAATCCCGCCGGTCCTTTCGTTGTGCTCACCGGATCGCGTGTTTCTCTTGGCGGCACTCTCTATTCTTCAAACAACGCACTACAAATAACCCTGCTTGTTCGTGTCAAACCGGAGTCGGCCGGCGCGTGGGTGGTTCACCTGACTCTCACCGGAACGCCGCAGTGATCGGCGCCCAACCAACTAGGGTTTCCCCTTGTTCGTATCGCTCATGACGGCGGCGACTCTCGTCTCCTTGATCACCAACTCAGTTATCCCCTCAGTTGGTCTGTTGCCATCCTGAAAATCGACTCGATACTTCACGTTGTATGTACCCGGAGCTAGCGACTTCTCAATTA
>DATJKO010000467.1:0-2366 GCA_035491355.1 Pyrinomonadaceae bacterium | reverse complement strand
ACGATAACCCGAATGCCGCCTTTCGCATCGTCTTCAACGGCGCGACCTCCTCGACGGGCACGAACCGGATCGACAACTTCGTCGTCGAAGGCACGCCTTCGGGTGTTCCTGAACCGGCCACGGCAGTGCTGCTGCTAAGTGGTTTGAGTGGTCTTTACAGCCTCAGAAAGCGAAAGAGAAAGACAGACTTGAAGAGTTGATGGTGGGCGACTAGTTCCAGTCGCCCACGAGAACAAACGGCGCCCAGAAGAACGGTGCGCTGTATTTCTTGCCGGAGATCATGGCTAACTGCGCGCCTCGCAGCGCGCTCGAGGAGGTGGTTGTATCTGTAGTAAATAACCGCTTGTAAAAATCGGTCATCAAGTCGGCGGTGGACTTGTCAGCGACCGACCAGAGACTGACGCCAACGGTCGGCGCGCCGGCATACATGAACGCCCGCGTGAGTCCCATGACGCCTTCGCCGCGCTTCTCTTTGCCGAGGCCTGTTTCGCAGGCCGAGAGCATCACAAGCGGCGAACCGAGACGAAGATTAAAAACTTCGTCAGTGCGGACAAAACCGTCGTTGGTCTTGTTGCCGACGAGTGACAGGACCACGCCGGTGAACTGCGGCCGCTCGGCGTTCAGCAAGCCATGCGTCGCAACGTGGATGACGCGGTACTTGCTAACGTCGCGCGTGACGACGTTGTCTTCGTTCGCGTCGAGGTCGAGCCAGACGTCTGCCTGACCGCCTGAGGCTTTCGCGAGTTTCGAGATCTGATCGGCCTCGATGCGCGTCCCGTTGAGACGGGCGAGCGGCAGTCCTTCCATCGCGGCTCCGGCGGCGGGTGGCGTCGTGCCGGCGACGTCTGTAAGTGACGCCTGGATTCCGAGGCCGCGGACTTCTGCGTCGCCGGCTGCGGGCGTGGCGCCTTTTTTCGCGCGCGCGTCATTCGAGTTGAAGACGGGGTCGGCGATGATCAGCATCGAGCGGCCAGTCGCTTTCGTGCGTTGTTGCTTGATAGCGCCGACAACCGAAGCGGATGGCGCGTAGACAACTTCGTTTGTCTTTACAAGGTAAGCAAGTGAGGAGAAATCACCGGAGTCGCCGGTTTTCAGCAGCACTTCGAACGGAATGTAGTTGAGAGCGCCGTCAGCAACGACCATGAGACGCTTCTCGCCAACCATCGCGGCCGCGGGTTCCAACGCGGCTTTGTAAAGGGCGTTGGAAGCTGCGACGAAGGGAGCCGCGTCTTCCGGCGCAGACGACGCGACGCCCAAACCACGGTTCGCTTCCGCGACGTCAATGCCGACGATGCGGCGTTGCAGCTTCGCCGGAATCAATTGTGCCCGCAGGTCTGTCGCCAGCTTGTCGATGTTTGCTCGCGACGGAAGTTTGAACAAGCTTACCGCCGATTTGCTCACCGCAAACAGATACGACTCTTCCGCCTGCAAGGCGTATTCAACGAGCACCGTCTGATCGTCGAGAACGTTCTGCTGCACCTCGGCGAGCGTCATCGGTTTGTTAGCCGTCAACGTGGCATAACGCGGACTCGCGGTGCGGATCTGGTTTTCAATCTCTTCGTACTCCGCCTGGAGTTTTTCCAGTTCTGCGTCGAGTTCCGCGGGTTTCTTTTTCATCTCTTCGGTCGAGATGTTTACGCCCGTCAGGATGTCGGCGATGTCCTGTTGGCGGTCGAAGTTTTCCTGCTTGCGTTTCAGTAGCTCGGCGGGAACACCTTCGGTGATTGCCGCATTCGTTTCGCTCAACATGTCGAGCAGAGAACGCGCCCGCGACTGTTCGTTGATCTTGAACGCCTCGCCGGCATACTCCAACGCCTTGGCACTCAGCGGCTCACCGGCAGTCGGATTCGACAGCAACGCCATCAACGAGTACGCGCTGGCCGCTTCGTCAAACACATCCTTGATCGTTGCCAGGAACGTCGTGCGCGACTCATCCGCACGCAAACTTCCCTGTCGCAACGTCTCGATCGTCGAAATCGATTCGCGGTAGTTAGCGACCGCCTGCTCGCGCAACCCCATCGACTTCTTCGCATCTTTTTCCTGCGCCGCCTGGAGCCACAGACTACGTCCGAGGCCGCGTTGTGCCGGCCACATCAGGTCCAATCGCTTGTCGTCCTGGGCGCCTTTCTTGGCGTCGTTGTAGTACTTCGTCGCATCCTTGAACTTGGCTTGTCGCAACGCGACGTCGCCGAGACTCGTTCGCGCCGCAGCGCGGAAACGTCGTACCTGGCCAAGCTTCGCCACACCGGCGAGACTGCTGCCGGCGGCTTCAAGTGCGAGCTCGAAGTTCTTCTTCGCGCCTTCGAGATCGTTGCTCTCGTAGGCAAGACGACCGAGACCGAGTTGATAACTGGAATAAACGATCG
>DATJKO010000466.1:0-7299 GCA_035491355.1 Pyrinomonadaceae bacterium | reverse complement strand
AAACAAGCTCGCCTTCGATCCCTCACTCGACGTCAACGAGACCGCCGCGATCGTCCTCGCCGCCAAACGCGGCACCACGAAAGTGGCTAAAGGCAAAAAAGCGAAAGGCGGACTGTCGGCGGTATTTATTCTCGGCGGTGGTTCTCCTAAGAACTTCCTGCTGCAAACCGAACCACAGATCCAGGAAGTGCTCGGCATCGACGAACGTGGTCACGATTATTTTCTGCAAGTGACGGACGCACGCCCTGACACGGGTGGTCTATCAGGCGCGACACCGGGTGAAGCAGTGTCGTGGGGGAAAGTCGATCCCGATCGTTTACCTGATGCAGTTGTGTGTTATGTAGATTCTACTGTGGCGCTTCCGCTCATAACGGCTTATGCTCTAACACGACATGAACCGCGCGTGCCTAAGCGGCTGTACGATCGGCGCGAAGAATTCATGACCCTGCTGCGCACTGAATACCAAAAGTCTAAACGACGATAGCGGATTAGAATCCGTGCTACCGGATTGGAGATAACGAGCGATCATGGGTGACTCTTCCACGGCTGCCAAGCCGAGATCTTATTACGATTGCGTCAAGTGCCCCGCTTACTGTTGTTCCATCTACGAGCGCGTCCAAGTCACAACGCGCGACATTCGCCGGCTCGCGAAACACTTCGGTGTGACCGAAGAAGTCGCGAAGGTCCGTTACACCAAGATGTACGGGGATGAAAGGGTCTTGCGCCGGAAAGCCGACCCGATGTTCGGGCAGACGTGCCAGTTCCTGAATCTCGAGACGCGCGGTTGCGGGATCTATCACGCACGTCCCGCGGTGTGTCGCGAGTTTCCGACAACTACACGATGCGCTTATTGGGATCTGTTGACGTTCGAGCGCGTACAGCAGGACGACCCGGACACACTGCCGTTAGTAAAGATTACTTTTCACAGTAAGAACGGCAAGAATGGAAAGAAGTAGTTAGTCTGTGACTGTTGTGGGCAGCGGCACTCGACGGAATCCGTCAATTCGTTTCAACCAATAATCATTGAAAGGTGAGTAGATCACCCCGTGGTGACGTGACGCATGGTAGAAACCGTGCTCGTCAGCAACGACGCCGACGTGTTTCAGGCCGCTGAAGAAGACCAACGTGCCAAATTTGTATTGCTCGTCAGGAGCAGGCGCCGAGAACCGGCTGAACAACGTGCGGGCACTGCCACGCTCGAACGTAATTCCGGTAGCGTTGAAGATACTCCACACGAAGCCGGAACAATCGAACCGATCTGGACCTTCCGCGCCCCAGCGATAACGAGCGCCGAGTCGCTGGTCGATGGCGGCTAAGAGCGCTGGATGGAAGTTAAGGAAATTGTTGCTCGATGCACCCGTAACTGTGCTCAGGTCGATGGTTGGTTTTGGCTTGGATTCCCAGGCGGGCTTGGTGTCAGCAGCGGGGGCGGCCATGAGCGCGAAGTCCTCCGGGGAGCAGGACGTTTCCTGAACGTCAGCGCCCGTCGCTACGATACGGGCGCGCGTTTGCGCAACTGCTGAAGTGAACCAAAGTCCGAGGGCCAAACAAGCGACCAGAATACGAGTAAACGGTTTTCGAAGCACCATAAACGAGGAACTACCTTTTTTCCTGAGTTAATTTCTACTTTTGTTTCTTATCGTGAGGAGGGCACCGCTAAAAGACTTGGGCATCTTAGCGGCGGAAGCTGGGTGGTTCAAGCAGCAATGTGACTGTTTCGTGACCAAACGGCTTGTCCGAACTAGCTGCGAACTGAAAGAGTTCACGAATAGGTTGCGAACGCGGTCAATCTGATTACCACAAAGAGGCACAAGCTGCACAGACTGCACAAACAAGGGACTTTGATTGGGCCCAAACTCTTCGCTTCATGCGGTCTTGTGCCCTTGGTGGTTGTTGAACCTTTTCGTGGCTAAGCTGCCGATACAAATTGATCGTAAAAAGCAGAGTAAGAGCCAACGTCATGGGGCATAAAACTCCTGACAATCAAGACTTCGATAGTTGTATGGTTTATTTAGAGTGTGAATCGAGCACTGGTTCCGCGGATTTATGCACCGCGGCCGGCGTAATTCAATCCCACGGTGATGATCTTTTGTAGCAGCTGATCGTAAGGCACGCCGCTGTACTCGGCGGAGTCGGCAAAGTCTTCCTGCCGGGCTATCTGAGGATTCGGGTTCGCTTCGAGTAGATAGAACTGCCCTTCTTCAGTCATTCGATAATCCAGTCGGGCATAACCACTCAAGAACAAATATCGATAAATGCGCTTGGACAATCGCTCGAGAGTCTTCACTTGCTCAGGCGTCAGATCTGCCGCGCGCGTCTTCACCCCCACACGCTCCTGATACGCCGGATCCCACTTCACTTTCAGCGTCGCAATATTCTCGGCGCCTTCCGGCAGCTTCTCCATTACAAGCTCCCACGGCGCGTACGTCTGTATGTTGTGATTACCAATCACGCCAACATAGATCTCGCGCCCCTTGATGTACTGCTCGGCGATCGCAGCGGTCTTGTTCTGTCGATGAATAAAGTCGACGCGCTGCGCAAGCTTCTCATCATCGTGCACAACGGACGCCTGCGCGATCCCCACCGATCCCTCTTCGCTGATCGACTTCACCAACAACGGAAACTTCAACCGCTTCGGCCGTCGCACTTTTCGATTGAGCGGAAACACAGCAAAGTTCGGCACCAGCAGACGATGATACGAGAGGATCATCTTCGTCAGCGCTTTGTCGTGCGCGAGCGTCATCCCGCGCGGATTACAGCCCGTGTACGCCTGCTTCATCAACTCTAGATAACTAACTACGTGCTGATCGTAAAGCGGATAACCATGAAACTCCTCGAGCAGGTTGAAAGCGATGTGCGGTTTGTGCTCCAGCAACGCATTGCCGATCACGTTGAGCTGATTGTAGAGACCGATCGGATAGACCTCATGGCCCATCTTCTTCAACGTCGAAACAACGTCGAATTCAGTCTTGACTTCCAGTTTTTCTTTGTCGGAGAGACCGTCCAACGAATCAGGAGGGACGAGATCTTCGTGCACGAGAACGATGATGCGCAGTTTCTTTCGCGGCTCAAAGGTCATACGGCTATGCGATGATAACCCGAATGGAGCACGTTCATTACTTGCACAGTCAACACTATCATGACACGACGACGCGTTTCTCGAAAAGGTGTAGCGACGCGTAATCGTAATTCTGTACAACGATCGATCATGTTTTGTAGCACGTGATCGATCGTGTATTGATGCACGCCAGTACCTTCAGCAACGATTTGTCGCACCTCACGACGCACTTTCCGAATGAAACTCGCGGCACTGGGACGGCGCTTGTGTCGCGGATCGTCTGAAAAGATTCGATGTAGATCGCGATCGTAAACTGCGGGCCAGTTGAAGTCGTAACGTTCGCGCTTGCGACGGTAGTGTTCGCGTAGCGTCAGCTTCACGGCTGAGAGCGGCTCGACTTTTGTCCGCGTCCGGTTTCGCGGCTTCGTGCCTGCGAGATCGTTCATTAACTCGTCGATGTACTCGATCTTCCGCAACGCCGGCCACCCGCGATAACGTCGTCGCCACTGCGAACGCGGCGTCAACCAAACCGCGAAGGTCTCGGCGAAGTCTTCTGCCGGATGCGCCTGCGCGTACCACGCGGGTAGATGCAGAACGTATTTGCGACTCTTGGGTTTCGGCTTGTAAAAATCCGGATAGGGCTGCGCGAACGACCCGAACAGTAGCCGGTGCTGGCGCTTGAAGTGCAGCCGGAAAGCGGTGTCGAGCGAGTGTCCTGCCTCGTGACGCAGGATCCGCATGCACTCCGTATCGGTGCCGCCCTCTATTTCCAGCATTTGCTTGCGTTCGAGCTTCATCAGCCGCGGGTGCGCCAGGTAGAACGGAATCGCGATTCCGGGCACTCCATCGGGCGAAAACCACTCTTCCGACAGCCAAACATGGGGCTTAAAACGGATTCCACGCCCGTTTAGCTCGCTGTAGAGCCGCTTGATGTGCGGTTCGAGGAACGAACCCTTGATTTTGATGGGCAGGTCGCAGATACGCAGGTCAAGCAACTGTTCGTCGCTGAGACGGTGCCAGGGGAATCGATAGCTCACGTCCCGGCATTCTATCCGCGTCATTTGCGATTTGTCATTTCCTGGTCCTTTTCGGCCCCCGCTTTCGCGTTTCTGACTGGACAGTATCAATCCATCAACTCAGAATAAGGGGTCATGACAAAAACAACGATCTACAGAACCGCCCTCGCGATTACCTGTCTCATCACCATAACGGGAATTGCGAGTGCCGACACCAAGGTCAAGTCGCGCCAAACGAGCGGCGGACAAACTTACGAGAACACCAGCTACATCAAGGGCAAACGCCAGCGCAGCGAAACCAACAACGGACAGATGATCGTCCTGCAGCAGTGCGACCTGCGACGCAATGTTCAGATCATGCCGGAGGCGCAGGCGTACATCATCCGGCCATACGACGACGCTCCAAACACGAGTGCCTCGTCACCGGGTGCCACGAATGCTCAGCCGGCGACGAAAGGCGGTGTCGTTACTTCAACAGTCACGACGAAAGACACTGGCGAGCGGAAGCAGATGTTTGGTTACACCGCGCGTCACATCATTACGACGATGGAGATGCAGTCGAGCCCCGAAGCTTGCTCGCAGATGAAGACCAAGATGCAGATCGATGGGTGGTACATCGACGCCGAGTTTGCGCTCGATTGCGATAGTGGTGTTTCCTACCGGCCGTACACGCCGCCGCAGAGTGGTGGTTGTCAGGATCGCTACGTAACGAAGCAGGTGGGCACAGCGAAGAAAGGTTATCCAGTCTGGGAAAAGACCGCGATGCTCGATCCGAGTGGCGCGGAGACCTTCTCGACGATCAATGAGGTGGTCGAGTTCTCGCATGAGACTGTGGACGCGAGTTTGTTTGAGGTGCCGGCAGGTTATCGCCAGGTGAACGACTTCGCGAGCGCGTTCTCTGCCACGCCACCGCAAACTAACGCCGAGACCACAGATACAACTCCGAAGTCGCAACCACAGCCGGAATCAAAGCCGGAACCCAAACCTAAATCAGATCCAGCTAGTAAGGTCAAACGCGTCCTTCGGTGGCCATAAAATCCGTGTTACGGCATGACGCCCGTCTTCAGAAATGAGGACGGGCATTGTTTTTCTACCGGACACTGATCGCATAACGGAGTTCGCGCTTTGCAGATCTTCCGCCCGTGCGCGATCAGAAGATGCGAGAAGATCACCCAGTCTTTCTTCGGTACGACCAACACCAGATCCTGCTCGATCTTTTCCGCCGTCTTCTGCTGCGTAAAATCGAGCCGGTGCGAAAGTCGCGTAACATGCGTATCGACGACGACACCGGATTTGATCTCAAACGCATTGCCGAGCACGACGTTCGCCGTCTTTCGGGCCACACCCGGCAGCTCCAACAACTCATCCATCGTATGCGGTACCGCCCCGCCGTACTGCTCGGTCAACAGTTTCGAGGTACCCTGAATCGACTTCGTCTTGTTGCGAAAGAAGCCGGTCGACTGAATGTCTTTCTCCAATTCTCGGGGTGAGACTTTGAGATAGTCTTCCGGCTTCTTGTACTTTCGGAACAGGTCCGCGGTCACGATGTTCACTCGCTCGTCCGTGCATTGCGCCGAGAGAATCGTCGCTACCAGGAGCTCGAACGGGTTCGAGTGATTCAACGAACACTTCGCATCGGGATACGCGCGCTTCAGCCGGCGAATGACATCGCGCACGCGGGCCTTCAGTTCCTCCATACTCTCGCGTTTGGCCATCTTTGTTGTGTGCCTCGTTGTATTTCCCTTTTGTGCTTCTTTGCGGCTTTCTTTTGTGCCTCTTGTGCTACCCTGTTCGCTTGAGTTTTCCCGTCCGCTTGGCCCATGCCTCAACGCGCACGAACGTCATCAGACCGAGGGGCAACAGTATCGCTCCCATCAAAGCCAGGATCAGCAACTCGTGCGTGACAGCCGACAGCGGCGCACCTGCGAGAAGCTCGGGAGTTGAAGCTGCGTTTCCCACTCCGAATAACTTCCGGCAAGCAGACAGCGTGTAGGTTGCCGGCGAAATCGCCGAGAGCGGCTGCATCCAGCCTGGCAGGACGTCGATCGGATAATAAACGCCGGAAACCAGCAGAAGCGAGCCCTGAAAGATGTGCGTCGCCTCCGCGCCTCGTTCCGCGCTCATCACTGGAAACACTGCCGCGAACAAACCGAGACCGACAAACGCGAGCGTGCTCACTACCAGGACCACCATCACGCCTAACAGATTGGCGCCGCGCAGGTTCAGGTTCGTGAACGCAATCAGGCCGAGTAACACGATGACGCTCGTCAGAATGCTGTTCAGTAGTGAGAACAAACTAACGCCCAGGAGGTGGACGCTGCGGGCGACTGGCGCCATGAACGTGTACTCGAGCGTTCCTTCCCAGCGCTCGTACGCGATCGACATGGCGATCTCGTTGTAGAGCCACGAAAGGTAGTTCCAGAGTAACGCTCCGACAACGAGTGTCAGCGTCATTTGATAATCCTTCGCCGCCACGCCAATCAACGCGACGGTTGCTGACGTTACCAGGGCGTAGAAGTTGAACACGATCACCCAGCCGATATAGCGGCGCGTGATGTGATAACCCCGAAATAGAAACGCCCACGTTTGGCGCATTACTGTTTCCATGACGTTTTCGATCCTTTCAGTCCGTGTTTTGTTAACCGCCCACGGCGGCGAATTCTTCATCTGCGACGAGGTCTTCACCCGTTAACGCGATGAAGGCGTCGTCGAGGTTGTCGGCACCGGCGCGCCTCATCAGATCGCGAGCCGTACCTTCAGCGACGAGTTTGCCGTGCGCGAGAAAACCGATCCGCGCACACAGACGCTCTGCTTCGGCCATGTCGTGCGTCGTCAGCAGGATCGTCGTGCCTTCACGCTCACGCTGTCGTTCAAGGAACGACTGCACGTCGCGACGACTCTTCGGATCGAGCCCCGTCGTCGGCTCGTCGAGCAGCAACACCGGCGGATTGATCATCAGCGCCCGCGCGATGCTGATCTTCTGCTGCATACCGCGACTCATCTCCTCGAGCGGCGTGGAAAACTTCGCGTTCTCCATCCCCAACTGCTCGAGAATCGCCATCACACGAACCTCAGCCTCACGCGCCTTCTGCCCGTAAAGCAGCGCCGTGTACAGCAGGTTTTCGCGCGCGGAAAGCTTCTTGTAGAACGCAGCGTCAACACTGACGCGCCCGATGATTCGGCGCACTTCGTCCTGTTGCTCCGGCAAGCTGTACCCGCGCAGGT
>DATJKO010000465.1:0-6127 GCA_035491355.1 Pyrinomonadaceae bacterium | reverse complement strand
GACGGAGAGCTGCGCGCGATTCGTGTCGGCGGGCTGCTCGCGATCGCGGGAGTGGTGGTCCACAGCCTCGTTGATTTCGGTCTACACATGATGAGTAACGCGCTCATCTTCATAGTGTTACTGATGCTCGCAACCGCATCGGTGCATAAGAAAATCATTGACCCAAGCGTGCAACAACAGTAGACTTCGACCCAATGAACGGGCGATAAGAAAGTCGCTGTGTTGTGTCTCTTGAGAAGGGATGTTTAGATGAACTCAAAACGACGTAATGGTCCCAGAACAATTGCGGCGTTATTATTTTTTGTCATCGCGCAGATCGGTCTTCAAGTCGGACTTGCAGAACGAGCTGCCAACACAGCGGTCCCGGTTCAACCTCAGACAGTCGCGCGACTAACCACCAGTAACAATCAGCCGATCCAGGTCAATGGTTTGAGTGCAGCCACCGGTGCATCGATCGTCAGCGGTGCAACGCTTGAAACCGGCGCCGGGCAATCAGCAACGGTCAATCTTGGACCACTCGGCACGGTCGAGATTTCTTCGAGCACCCGAGTCGTGCTCACGTTTGACGACACGGGCAACTTCAAAGCGCTCGTGATGTTCGGCTGTGTGAAAATTGACGCTAGGAAAAATGCGACTGGTGAGATCGCGACCGACCAGGGCAGCCAGGGCAAAACAAACCCGGCGTCCGGCGGCGACCTCGAGCTTCGTTATCAGCCGGGCACGGCGCCAGCCATGGGCCAGGGTGTCTGCACCGCACCAGGTGCTCCCGTTCCGCCGGGTGGCGGAGGAACTTCTGGCGGTCTCTTTGGTCTCGGAGTACCCGCGACGATCGCAATCGTCGGCGCCGGTACGGCTGCGGGACTAACGCCGTTGTTTTTCCAGGACAATCCCAGCGGACCCTCGAACTAATCTTCAACTAATAAAAATCCGTGTTACTGCGTAGCGTAGTTGCACTGCTCGCGGTCGCGTTCTGCCTTCTCGCGATGCAGGCGGCAGGACGATTCGGCTTTGCGCGACTCCTCGGTAAATACGCCGTTGCGACAAACTCGATTCCCGCCGCAGATCAGGCGATCGCGTTGGCGCCCGCCGATGCGGAAGTACACCGCGCCCGAGCGCGCGTGATGAATCGCCTGAAAAACCCAGCTGAAGCGCGCAAGAGTTTCGAAGTCGCGTCGAGTCTGCGTTATCGCGACGACTATCTCTGGCTCGAACTCGGCAGCACGCGAGACGAACTCGGTGATGCACCCGCGGCATTAGCAGCATTCGAGCAGGCGGTGCGCTGGGCGCCGCACTACGCGCACACACTCTGGCAGCGCGGCAATCTGAAGTTGCGGATGGGTCGGTACGACGAGGCATTTGCAGATCTTCGCGCGGCTGCCGCGAGCAAGAAGACGCTGATGCCGAGTCTCATCGATATGACATGGGGACTTACGCGCGGGAATCCGAATACCGCCGAGCAGTTACTCCAGATCAACAACGACTCCGACCGGCTGGCATTCGCGAAGTTTCTCGCGCGAAAAGGTAGGGGTAAGGAGTGTCTCGAGCAGCTCCGTTTGATCGCGACGCCTCTTTCCGAAGAGAATAGACGCGCAATGGTGCAGCAACTGATCGCCGCGAAAGCTTTTCACGACGCGTTTGCGCTTTGGCGAACTGACAGCACGGCGAAGTCTCCCGTAATAGAAAACGGCGGATTCGAGGAACCCGTCGAGCTGCCTGGGACTGACCAGGGATTTGGCTGGTACATCGTTGGCAAACCTGAACCGAAAATAGTCAGAGACGGATCGGAAAAACTGAGCGGGCGTAGTAGTCTGCTGCTGGGTTTCAACGGTGAATGGAAAGCGCCGGCTGACACGATCCTTCAGAGGATCGTCGTAGAACCGCAACGACGTTATCGGATCAGCTTCGGTGTTCGAACAAAAGAGCTGGTGACCGGCGCTCCACCTGCTCTCGTAGTAACAGATGCTTCGAGCGAGCAACGACTCGGACAATCGCAACCATTTCCAGCGCCAACGAATAACTGGCAAACGATGAGTTTTGAATTCGACACTGCGCCCGCAACGCAAGCGATCGTCTTGGCATTCACGAGAGTCGAAGGTCCATGCAACCCGTGTCCAATCTTCGGCGAGTTCTGGGTTGATGATTTTTTGATTGAAGATGTCACCACCGTTAATCCTCAGCATTGAGACAGCCACGTTGTCCGGCAGTGTGGCCATCGCGCGCGGCGAGCAAGTGCTCGGTGTGATCAGCGGCGACCCGCAGATCTCTCACTCGAACACGTTGCTGCGCGACGTCGACAAGTTGCTAACGCAAACACAGATTACTTTACCTGAGATCGATCTGTTCGCCGTCGCTACTGGTCCAGGAAGTTTCACTGGCCTGCGCATCGGCATCGCGACGATAAAAGCACTAGCGGCGACGTTGGAGAAACCGATTGCCGCTATTCCAACATTGGCAGCGGTTGCGCTTTCGGGCGACGAGTCCGCGGAGTCGGTCGCGTTATTGGCTGCCGGCCGCGGCGAACTGTTCGCGCAATTGTTTTCGGTGATGGGACCGGACGTCGTTGAAGCACTCGACGAAGCGGCACACATCCCACCGGCGCGACTCTTCGAACGCTATGGCGATCTCGAGACCGTTACGTGGTGCGGTGAAGGCGCGAGCGTGAATCGTGAATTAATCGAAAGTAAAGCCAACGGTCGTGACTGGAAAATCGCGTCGCAAACAAACGAACTCGCAACGCACGTCGCCAGACTCGCCCTCTCCAGATTCCAACGCAACGAATTCGACAACCCATTTGCAGTGCGCGCGATCTACGTTCGTCCTGCTGACGCGCAGTTGAAAGCGTAATGCGACCAGCCTCTGCCGAAATCACGATCACGCGAATGACGGAGCACGATCTGCTCGAGGTCGTGGAGATCGAAGAGGAGTCGGGACTGAGCCGCTGGGGTTGGGCCGCGTACTACGCAGAGATGCAGGGCACGAACCGCGATCTGATGCTGATAGCACGGGTTGCGAAAGCACCCATCATCGAACATCAGCGCCTCGCGGGCTATATCGTTGCTCGTGAATCAGCGGGCGAGTTACACATCAATAACGTTGCCGTGCGTGACCAGTTTCGGCGCCGGGGAATCGGCATCGCGTTGCTGGGCAGCATCATTGAAATGGCCAAACGACTCAAGGTTCAGGTGGCTTTTCTCGAAGTCCGCAGAGGCAACAACGCGGCCCAGGAACTGTACAAGAAGGTCGGTTTTAAGCCGATCGCGCGGCGCGCAGACTACTATTCCGACCCGCGGGAAGACGCAGTTGTGATGAGTCTGACGCTTGGCGAACAGTAATATCTGCGGCCTTTCGGGGCCGCTTGCATTTACATGGATTTGGAATGAATTACCGGCTTGATTTGGTTTAGTTGATGGGCTACCATTTTTGCCGTGCGAGACAATCCAACTGGAGGTTTCCAGGCCGGTGCCTCCAAAACCATCCTGCCCACTCCCATCCGTCTGAAAGGAGACATGCACGAACATGGACATCGCAACCACGGATAGTCTGAAAGAAGAGTTGATAAACCGGGATCCCGAGTTTCGGGAATTAGCCAGAGAACATCATAAGTACGAAGAACGTCTTAGCGAATTATCAGCTCTCTCCTATCCGAATGATGACGAACAACTGGAGGAAATCACGCTTAAGAAAAAGAAACTGGCCCTCAAGGATCAGATGTATTCGATAATTTTGCAATACCAGAAGACTCAAGCGATGAGTCACTGAAACTGCGCCCAGCAGTTTCTCCGAGTTTCAGGATTAGAAGGGGACGTGGAACCAAAGTTGCGCGTCCCCTTTCGCGTAATAGAAGCTTTTCCATTTTCCGTTTGTCATTGGTCATTTCTCATTTTCCATTTTGGACAACCCAAGAACGCTTGAAATGACAAATGAGAAATGACAAACGGAAAATGAGAAATGGATCGGCCCAGCATTGAGTATCGTTCGGGAAGGCTTTCCGTTCATCGTGGTGCCATTGGTCATCGGAATTGCGACAGCAGTTCTCGGCTTGTGGTATGTCGCGCTGTTTTCACTGGTCGTGGCAGCCTTCATGGCTTATTTCTTTCGCGATCCGAAGCGAATTCCACCCGACGATCCGAAATTGGTCGTATCGCCGGCTGACGGTCGCGTGACACGCGTGAAACCGCTGACAGCCGAAGCAGATGCTCCGACAGTTGTCAGCATTTTCCTGTCACCGCTGGATGTCCACATCAATCGTTCGCCGATTGCCGGGGCGATTACGCAGTCGGTGTACACACCCGGCAAGTTCTTGATGGCGACGAACGAGAACGCGAGTCTGGTAAACGAACAGAATGCGCTGACGATTCAGGGCGAAATTACCGTTGTTTGCAAACAGATTGCGGGTATCCTTGCCCGGCGCGTGGTTTGCTGGAAACAAACGGGAGACACGTTGGCGTTGGGTGAGCGTTTTGGCATGATAAAGTTCAGCTCGCGCACCGACCTGGTACTGCCGGCAAATGTTGAGGTCACCGTCAAAGAAGGTGCGCGAGTGCGCGGCGGCACCACGGTGATCGGGAGAATCTTATGAGCGCAAAGTCAGAGGAATTAGAACACGACCGTCCGAACCCTCCACGAAGAGGATTACGCAAAGGCCTGTACTTAATTCCTTCGGCGTTTACGGCCGCGAACATTGCGATGGGCTTTTTGTCCGTTATGTCGTCGCTCCGTGGTTTTCAACTGCTGGGCGGGGCGAACCCGGACGTGATGGGCGCACGCGGACAGTTTGATACTGCCGCGATCGCGATTGGCTTTGCGTTGTTGTTCGACACGGTTGACGGCCGCATTGCCCGTCTGACAAAAACGAGAACCGAGATCGGTATTCAGCTTGACTCGATCGCCGACGTCGTCACGTTTGGTCTGGCGCCGGCTGTGCTTGCTTATGTTTGGGGCTACGGCGTCAGTCTTGAGGAGGGACGCGAGCTTCATCAGCTCGCCTGGTTCGTGTCGTTCATGTTTCTGATGTGCGGCGCGTTTCGCCTAGCTCGTTTCAACGTTCAGGCATCGCGGCCGCGAGTACTGGCCGCAGGCGCTGTAAAAACAGACAAGAAAAGCTACGTCGGTTTGCCGATTCCCGTGGCCGGCGGATTCATTGCGGCGTTGGTCCATTTCTCACCGGTGCCGCTGACCTACTTCGGACCGGAGCGCTCCCGCATCTATGCCACGCTGCTGATGTTGTTGGTAGGAACCTTGAGTTTGATGATGGTCAGCACGTTGCGCTTCTCGAGTTTCAAAACGGTGGGAACGAGCACGCGGAGCATGCGCCCGATCATTCTCGCGCTGGCCGTTCTAGTGTTGGTCTTTCTCTACTCGCGCTACGTGCTGCTGGCGATCGTCGTGATGTACATCCTGTACGGACTGCTGTCGCGTGTCGCGAGCGTTTTCTGGCGACGCGGTGATAGCGCTGAAACGAAGATCGAGCCGAACCCAGTCCGACGATCGTGAGTCGTTAAGGCTTCGCGGCTGTGCTCGATGGATGCGCAAAGGCGAGTAAGCCGCGCTCAGTTGTTAGGATAACAGCATCTCCAACCAGGATCGGCGCCGCTGAACTGGTCAACTCCTCCTCAGTGGGAAGGGAATTCACCTGCTTCCCGTCTTTCAACGACAATACAACCGCCGCCGAACTCGACAGCGGAGTAAACAGCGCCGCTCCTTCGATGGTCAACGGCTGCGAGGAGATTCGCCCGGGCAGTTGCTTCTTCCAGAGCATCGCTCCTTTGTCGTTCAGCAGGTAAGCGAAGTTATCCAATGACGCCACCAGCAGCATGTCTCCGATGAGTGTGACTGCTTCGACGCCGGCCCCCGTTCGCTTACGCCATTGCAAACGACCTCTGTCAGCACTGACCGCGTAGACGTAACTATCACCGGACCCAAAATAGACGTTTTCCTGATCGACAGCAACTGGACCATGAACGGCGCCCTTTGTACGAAAGCGCCAGAGTAGTCGACCAGTTTGCTCTTCGAGCGCGATCAGTGTTCCATCTTCGCCGCCGAAGTAAACGCGTCCGGCTTTGAGCACCGGCTGGCCGGCGAACGCCGAAGAGAACGGTATTGACCACAGCACGCCGCCAGTGTGTTT
>DATJKO010000464.1:0-3382 GCA_035491355.1 Pyrinomonadaceae bacterium | reverse complement strand
GACAGTCCGCATCCGTTTACAAGGAACATCGTGCCGGGCTTCCGCCGCAACTCGCGGACGCTCTTCATCAAGTTCTCGTACCTGATCCGGCGCGGCTTTTAGAGGTCTGAATAGTTGATTTGAGCAGTGCCTTAGTTTCATCTCTGCGTATCTCTGGCGTAAACGTGTTCGTTGCCCTATCGTTGATCCGCGCATTCCGAATTTGGCCCGCCTGCGTGATAAACTGCCACGGATGTCCCAGACCAAGACCTACGTAACCGGTATTTCGCTCCTACTCGCAGCACTTTTTTTCACCTCTTGCAAGAGTGACTATCAGGCGCAACAGCGGCAGGGACAGGGGCGTCCGGGCGCCGCCGCCGCACGTCAGGTGCGCACGACGGCCGTAGCGGAAACACCCTTCGGCGAAACGGTGACGGCCAACGGAACCCTCGCGGCCTACGATCAGACCACGGTGAGCGTGAAGGTTCCCGGTCGCGTAAGAGTTCTTTCAGTAGACCTCGGATCGGTTGTATCGCAGGGACAAGTGATCGCAAACGTCGATTCCGAAGACTACCGGTTGCGAGTGCAACAGGCAGAAGCTTCGCTGGCGCAGGCGCGCGCGCGGTTGGGATTGACGCCCGAAGGAAATGACGATCGCGTTGACCCCGAACAGACCGCAACGGTACGACAGGCACGCGCGGTGCTCGACGAAGCACGGTTCAGTCGCGATCGAGCAGCGAGGCTGGTCGAACAGGGCATCATCGCAAAAGCCGAATTCGATTCCGCCATTTCAGTTTTCAAAGTCGCCGAAGGCCGCTACCAGGATGCTTACGAAGAGATTCGCAATCGCCAGGGTGTGCTGGCCCAACGAAGATCAGAAGTGGCACTGGCGCGCCAGCAGTTGAAAGACACGAACGTAGTTGCGCCGATCAATGGCATTGTTCAGGAGAAACGGACCAGCGTCGGTGAATACCTCGCCGCCGGCGCGCCAGTCGTCAACATTGTTCGCATGGATCCGCTACGGCTGCGGGCGCAGGTACCGGAACGCGAGTCACGCGGGATTCGGACGGGCCAGGATGTGCGCGTCACGGTCGAGGGCGCCACGAGTGTTTACACTGGCAAGATCATGCGCTTGAGTCCGGTGATTGCTGAGCAGAACCGTATGCTGGTGGTTGAGGCAGACGTTCGGAATGATGGAAAACTTCGGCCAGGCTCGTTTGCCCACGCTGAGATCGTAACGAACGATGCCAAGATGGCGGTCACAGTTCCGAACAATGCGATTGTGACGTTTGCCGGAATCGAGAAGGTGATCGTCGTACAAAACGGCAAAGCGCTCGAGAAGCCGATCACGACTGGTCGCAGGAACGCGGAATTTACGGAGATTGTGTCCGGGATTGCCGTGGGTGAGAAAGTGATCGTCGATCCGGGCAACCTGCAATCGGGGCAAGCTGTCGAAGTGATTGAGTAATAGTCAGTTGTCAGTAGTCAGTGGTCCGTGTCATTTACAACTGACAACTGACAACTGACCACTGACAAAAATTTAAATGCAAAAACTAGCCGAGATTTGTATACGCCGACCTGTCTTCGCGACGATGATCGTGTTGTCGCTGGTGGTGGTGGGCGCGGCTGGGTTTTTCAAACTCGGCGTCGATCGTTTTCCCGCGGTAGATCTTCCCACGGTTTCTGTGCGCGTCGGACTTCCGGGCGGCGCGCCGGAAGAAGTGGAATCGTTAATCACCCAACAAGTTGAAGAAGTAATCAACACCGTCGACGGTATCAGCGAACTGCGCTCAGTATCGGGCCAGGGCACGTCGATGGTCATCGCGACTTTCAATCTCGATCGAAATCTCGAGTCGGCCACGCAGGACGTACGCGATCGTGTCAACAGTCTTGGCCGCCGTCTTCCGGAAGACTCCACGCCTCCGGTGGTTCAGAAATTCGATAACGACAGCACACCAGTTCTCACTATCGCACTGACCGCCGATCGATCTTTAAGAGAACTCACCGAACTCGGAGACAAAACCGCCCGACCGCAACTCGAGCGCGTAGCGGGCGTCGGCGAAGTGCGCGTCGTCGGTGGTCTCGATCGCGCCATCAACGTTTGGATCGACGCCGAACGACTGGCTGCGTATCAGATCTCGATCTCACAGATCCGGCAGGCACTCGAACGTCAGAACACCGACGTGCCGGGCGGCAACGTAACCACCGGCAAAGAAGAGTTAATTCTGCGCACGCTCGGCAGGTTTACTGATCCGCGACAGTTCGACGATCTGGTCATCGCGAACGTAGACGGCGCGCCGGTGAGACTGCGCGACGTAGGTCGCGTTGAAGACGGCACGAAGGAACAGCGTTCGTTCTCGCGACTCAACGGCATTCCGACCGTTACGCTCGACATCCGACGCCAATCAGGCGCGAACACAGTCGAAGTCATCAACGGCCTGAAAGCCGCATTGCCGCGAGTCGCTTCGCAACTGCCGAGCGACGTCAAACTTGAAGTCATCCGCGATCAATCCCGCTACATCGAAGCGGCGCTGCACGAAATTCAGATACACCTGATCCTGGGCAGTATTCTCGCGAGTCTCGTAGTGCTGGTGTTCATGCGTTCGTGGCGCTCGACGCTGATCGCCGCCGTCGCCATTCCGTGCTCCGTCATCTCGACGTTCGGCATGATGAAGGCGCTGAACTTCACGCTCAACAGCGTCACGATGCTGGCGCTTGTGCTCATGGTCGGCGTGGTGATCGACGACGCAATCGTCGTACTGGAGAACATCTTCCGCTTCATTGAAGAGAAGCGAATCGAAGCCAAGGAAGCGGCGCGTGAGGCGACAAAAGATATTGGTCTGGCTGTTTTGGCGACTACGCTTTCGCTGGTCGTGATCTTTCTGCCGGTGTCGTTCATGTCGTCGATCTCCGGCCGGTTCCTGTATCAGTTTGGTATCACGGCCGCCGTGGCGATCATGGTGAGCTTGCTCGTGTCGTTCACGTTGACGCCGATGATGAGCTCGCGGCTGATTCGCGTGAGCGACGCCCAGGGTGGACACGATCAACCGGCTTCACGCGGTGGATTCTATCGCTGGATCGATCGCGGTTACTCGTGGATGCTCGCGTTCGCTATGCGCCATCGTTTAGCAGTGGCGTTGGTTGCTCTAGCTGTGGTCCTGAGCAGTATCCCGCTGTATCGCGCGACGAAGCAGGAGTTCATCCCAACGAACGTCGACGAAGCCGAGTTTGAGATAGGTGTGAACGGCCCCGAAGGCACGAACCTCGCGGTGATGAACGAAACGATCACCGCGATGGAAAAAGACATTCTCGAAACGCCGGGTGTGCGACTCGTGTTGTCATCGGGGGGTGGTGGTTTTCTCGGCGGCGTTAACCAGGGCGGTGCTTACGTGCGCATCGCGCC
>DATJKO010000463.1:0-3612 GCA_035491355.1 Pyrinomonadaceae bacterium | reverse complement strand
GACCACGTGTACGACGCGAGGAACTGGAAGTTATTCGAGAAGCGCTTCTTCAGATCAGCGTTGAGCGCGTTGTAGCTGGAATTGCCATCGGATGTCTGCGCGTTAATCGAACCAAACGGTGAAACCGTTCCGGGAGTTCGCAGAGTGCCGGGAAGCGCGCTATTCAATACTGCCGGAGTCACAAGCCCGCCCGAAAGCGCCTGAGCGAGAAAATAGTTTGGCGCGCTGACACGGAAGAAGTTCGCGATACCGGCGTTAATCACGCGGCTGCCTAAGTTTGTAAGTGGAGCGGCAATCATTCCGGGAATGAGGATCGCAAACGTCTGGCCCGCGGTTCCAAACGTGGGCGCACCGGTTGGCGTCGTCATCGTGAAACACTGAAGCGGCACACCGCCGGGACACGGTGCTCCCGACGTTGGAATTGAAAACGCGATTGCTTCCGTCGTGCTGACCGGATTGCGCCCGGCCCACCGGACGAAGTTTTGAATCTGTAAGTCGGTGCGCGGCGCATTGATGTCGAGCGGATGCGGCAGATGGCGCGCGTTGACATGGATGTAGCTGCCGGAGATCGTCATGTCTGGCGTGAGCTGACGCTCGATCGTGAAATTACCCTGAGTCGCGTAGGCGTACTCGAAATCTTTCTGTATGTGCAAGGTAAACGGCAACACTGGGCCAAAGCCCGGAAACGTCTGATCGTTGAATCGCTGGCGGCCGAACTGATACTGCGCACCTGCGGCAACACCCGGCGTCACCACTCCCGCCGGACAAATCGGTGTGACTGGTCCACCCGGAGGGCAAACTGTTCCCTGAAACACCTGCACCGCGTTGAGCAAGGCCGTTTGCGACGGACTTCCCGGCGTCAGAATTCCTTGTTGTTGCTGCACCGCGTCGGCGATGTCGGAGTTGAACGCGATTGCCAGCAGCGGGTGATCGTAGAAGAGACCGTATGCAGCACGCACGGCCGTCTTGCCGTCGCCCCACGGATCCCACGCGATTGCGAGGCGCGGGGCCCAGTTGTTCTTGTCGCGCGGAAATCCCTGTTGCACCCCCATCGCGTCCTGTGCCGCAAGAACGTCGGCGGCTGAGAGCGTGATGCCCGAGAGTGGATCGCGCAGTGGCAACGTGGGAATCTGTTCCGTGAGTTCGATGTCGTAACGGATACCGTACTTGATCGTCAAGTTACGACGAATTTGCCAGTCGTCCTGGGCGAAAAACGCCATCGGCTTATTGCTGATGCTGCTGATCGGATTGCCAAAACCCTGAATGAAGTTGGCTGGGAATCCCAGGCCGTACTGTTGCACCGGAGTGAAGTCGGGCGCACCCGCGAACGCCGGGTTCAGCGTCGCGGCCGAGAGTCCGCCAAAGTTGAACAGTCCGGCAAAGTTCAGCTCGAAGATCGCCTCGGGTATGCGCACGAATGCAACGTCGCCGCCGAACTTAAAGCTATGGCTGCCTTTGACGATGTTGATGTTGTCGGTGAACTCATAACGCGTTTCCGAACGCACGACGGGCGAGAAGAGTTCGCGTCCGATGAACGCGGTGCCGGAGATGTTGAATGCAACCGCATCGCCGTTTTGCGATTTGAAAGTCGCGCGGCGCAGGCCGAAGTTGAACCGAGCTTCGTTAACGACGGTCGATGAAAGCGTCGACGTCAATGTCGCGACGGCGGGAACATCGACCAGCGTCTGGATACCGGTGCGCGAGAAATCGTTCTGACCCAGCGACTGGTTCTGCGACTCAACCTGGATACCACTGATCTCGCTTGGGTTGTAGCCGATTCGCAAAGTGAGCTGCTGACTTGGCGTAATGTTGTGGTCCAGGCGGAACGAGTTGAACGTGGTTCTGTCGGTAATCGGGAACACTCGCTGCAAACTGTTGAGCGGCCGGAACGCGATGAACTCACCGTTGGCGTTTGTCGTACCGCTCGGCACCGGAGCGCCTGAAAGAATGAAACGTGGACCAATCGCGCCGGGCAGGATCGGGCTGATTGCCGGACAACCGCTGCCATCGTTTGGCGAGATTAGTGGATTGCTGCCGGTTAGCGCGGTAGTGCCGCCGCTCGAAGCAAAGAACGCGTACGCGCGAGCACCGCAGATATTGGTCGGGTTTCCACTCGCGACAAGGGTGTTGATAAACGCGGCTTGCTGCGGCGTTAGATTCGCGAAAGTGCGTGCGATCGGATTCAGCCCCGGGATCACAGGAATCGTGGCGGACGCCGTGAGGCCCTGGGCAACGTTGCTGGTAAAGAAACCTGATTCGTTGCGGCGTCGTTGTTCGAACGCGAAGAAGAAAAAGGTGTGCTCCGGATTGAACGGGCCACCGATGGTGAAGCCATACTGCGTACGCGTAAACGGCGGATCCTCAATCGGCGCGAATGCGTTGCGCGCCTGGAAGCTGCGATGACGCAGAAACCCAAACACGTTTCCATGAAGCTCTCGCGAGCCTGACTTCGTCACGACGTTCACCACGCCGCCGGCTGAACGGCCAAACTCCGCCGCGAAAGAGTTCGTCACTACCTGAAACTCCTGCACCGCTTCCTGACTGACTGTCGACTTCGCGGCATTAACTGAGTTGTCGGTGTTGTCAGCGCCGTCAACCTGCACAAGGTTCGAACGGCCGCGCTGACCACCAAAGTTCAAGCCCGTCGTGGGCGCCGGTCCGATCGGACGGCCATTGTCGCGACCAACAGTCGAACTCAAGGTAGCGAACGAGAGATAGTTGCGTTCGTTGATCGGAAGAGTGTTGATCTGCTGCTGCTCGATCGTCGTCGCGACCGCGGTCTTCGTCTGCTCGACTATTTCCGAAGTCGCGTCAGAGATCACGACCGTTTCGCTAATCTCACCGGGTTGAAGTTCGGGATTGAGTTCGGCCGTCTGTCCGATGGTGACCTTAACGTTCTGCAGAATGTTCTTCTTGAAGTTTGCGGCCCCGACAGTCACTTCGTAATCGCCGGGCGGCAAATTGATGATGCGATAGTAGCCGTCGTCGTTAGTAGTGGCGGTACGTGAGGCGTTTGTTGCCTGATTGCGCGCTGTGACGGTCGCGCCCGCAATCGCGGCGCCAGTGGAGTCTTTGACAGTGCCTTGCAGGTCGGCAGCATTGGACTGGGACTGTCCGAAGGCCACACTCGCTGCTGCGAGAACAACCAACAGCAGGGAAGTGATTCGAGATGATCTGACAAGCCAACTCTTGAAGGATACAAACATCGCCGTATCTCCTTAACTAGTTTTCGCGGCTCTGGAC
Source organism: Pyrinomonadaceae bacterium (assembly GCA_035491355.1). Taxonomy (GTDB): domain Bacteria; phylum Acidobacteriota; class Blastocatellia; order Pyrinomonadales; family Pyrinomonadaceae; genus PSRF01. The sequence goes on along the minus strand of DATJKO010000463.1, from coordinate 369 downwards.
ACTCGCGCAGTCACTTAAGACTCTTGGTTTACGTTTCGCTTCCGTGGACGAGATTGCCTCGGAGATCCGTCTCCGATTACTACCGGCGCGTGGGAAGAGTGAATCGTGCGCCGCTATCCATTGCGCTCCCTTGAGATTAGAAGCAGTGCAGAGAGACCAAACTGCGCAGCCTTTTTACTCCAAAAGACTGTTGTGTGGCAAGAATTTATCTGGTTTCGGCTGGGCGCGTGTGGCCCGCGCGAGGCGATTGCGAAAGCGTTCACTAGCGCCGCAAATCGCGACGCCGAGCTCAGCCAGACGAGGACTGAAGGCTGCGCGACGCAACAGCCCACAAATTCGTAGGCGCGAGTCAAAAGCTCGGCGGTAACC
>DATJKO010000462.1:0-1879 GCA_035491355.1 Pyrinomonadaceae bacterium | reverse complement strand
GCGATCGTCACGCCATGAAGCAAGCTCTTTACCTGGAGACGTCCGTGATTGGCGCTTACCTTGACAACGGTGAGCCGTTCCGGCGCGACCTGACGATCAGATGGTGGGAGCACGAGATGCCTGACTATCGCGCGGTAGTTTCACCGCTCGTAGCGTCGGAGTTGACTCGTTTGAAAGAACCGCACCGCACGTCGTACCTGAAGCTGATCAGCAATCTCGAGCAGGTTGATCTGACTGAAGAGGCGGCGATTCTCGCAGAGGGTTACATCTCGCGTGGTATCTTTCATCGCAAGTACATTGCGGACGCGCTGCACGTTGCGATTGCATCGTTTCACAAGATCGATTATCTGGTAACGTGGAACTTCGGGCATCTCGCGAACGTGCGGCGCCAGGCGCGAATCCGGTTGTTCAATACGGCCGCGGGATTTTATGTGCCGATGATCGTGACGCCGGAGTTTTTGGTGTCGGAAGCAACAGAGCAGGTTAGTTAGATAGGTCCTATAGGACGTATAGGACCTATGTTGAAGAAAACCATGTATCGTCGTCCAAAATTTTTAGAAGTGCTACACAACATTCGCGAAGAGATGTCGCGTGAGGCTGACTACGACGTCGATCTTTTTGCCGAGATGGTCCGCTCCGGAGTGCAGCCGTCGCATGGCCCACAACGCGTCATCCGTGGTTTCAAAACACGCGCGCCTCGCGCTGCAACCCACGACGGCAAACCCGTGAAGCATAGACAGCGAAAGCGCAGCGCGTAATAATGTGCGCGTACCAGTATCGATAACTGATGATGAATCCAACTTTTGAAACGATCGGTTTGGAAGTTTCGAGCGAGAAGGCTTTCAACTACCTCGCCGAACGAGCAGGTGATCAAGGGGAGCCGACGCAGCTCAGCAGACGCGGCGCTGTCTTGCACGGCCGCTGCTGGAAGCTGGGAGAAGGGCTCGAAGTTTGGACCGTCCTCTATGAGTCGGGCAGTGGCGATCTCTTTTACGCTGACTGCCGTCCGGGATTTCGCGCTCGTTATGTTCAGAAGATCGCGCCGTGGGCTTTGACGGAATACGACGAAGAAGGCGAGGCAGTCATTCACGGCTATCGTGAGGGAACTGACTGCGAAGTGCTCTTCGAATTGCAGAACCTGACGGAAGTTGGTCCAGCGGGTTTCGGCGAGCAGGAGCTGCACATCGGTCTTTGCGGTCTCGCTTATCGCGCGCGTGTGCTGCGCGGGAAGGGGAAGACGCGCTGGACGCCGCTCGAGAAGACCGCGCCCGCGCGAGCCGCGCATGAGAACGACTGGAGTTTGTCTGGACGCGTGATCGCGTTCAAGCCGCTGCGGAATCCGTTATCCGGCGGCGAGCTCTTCTGGATTCATCTCGATCTCGAGCGCATCAAGCTCGAAGTTCTCGTCAACCGGCGCGCGCTGCGTGGTGAGTTGAGTGTGGGCGCGATGCTCGAGGCGGAAGTTTGGCTTCAGGGACACGTGATCGACGAGCACGCACTGCGTTCGCGATACGAGGGCGTCGATTTTTCCTGCACGCGCGCCAGTTTCTGGAGTGGACTGAGAAGAAGAAACTAGTGAGACGTGTCATTGTCGTTATTCTCCTAGCCCTCACCATCCTGCTTGCCGTCTACCTTTTCAATAGCTACTGGATTCACCGCTACGACGCCTTAATCAGAACGCAGGCATCGATCTATCGCGTCGACCCGGATCTCGTCTGGAGCATCATCTACGAAGAGACTTACTTCAGCCCGTGGAAGATCGGTAAAGACGGCGAGATCGGTCTCATGCAGGTTACGCCGGTGGTGGGGCGCGAGTGGGCCACCGAAACAGGCATTAGCGATTTCAAAAATCAGATGCAGGCCGATCCGCAAAACTTCC
>DATJKO010000461.1:0-8053 GCA_035491355.1 Pyrinomonadaceae bacterium | reverse complement strand
CATTCAGTGTCGACGAGCCGCCACCACTCCAACCCCAAATTGCAATGCGAGTCGGATCGACGAAAGGCCACTTCGCAATCGCACGTGCCGCGGCAGCCTGATCGCCCGAGTTCACGATGCCCATCTTGCGATAGATGATCTTGCGCCACGCGCGGCCACGCGGCGCGGGCGTGCCGCGGTTATCCACGCTCATCACGATGTAACCCTGCTGCGCGAGCATTCGGTGCCACAGCGCGTTCCGTCCGCCCCAGCCGTCGAGCACCGTCTGCCCCCACGGTTCACCGTAAACGTGGAACAGCACGGGATAACGTTTTTGCGGATCGAAATCCGGAGGCTTGATCATCCAGCCGTCGAGTTGCACGCCTTCGCCGATGTCGACGCGGAAAAACTCGCTCGGGGTCGGTTTCAACTTGTCGATGCGCGCCTGGAGTTCGTGATTGTCGATCAAGGTGCGCGCAAGCGTGTGGTCCGGCACGCGCACGATTTCCGTGATCGGCACTTTGTTGAAAGTCGTGTAGTAGTGAATCGCGAAATCGCCACGGGGCGAGATGTCGTACGAATGCATGCCGGGCAATGAACTCGGCGTCAGCCGTTCATCCTTGCCGGTGCCGTCGATGCGCACGCGATACAAGTAACACTGCGTGGCGTTTGCCGGTGATGCGAGGTAGTAGAGAAAACCGTTCTGCGTATCGACGCGTTCGACAGTGATCACGTCGTAGTTGGCGGGCGTGATCGTTTTGACGTCGGCCCCGTCGCGAGAGATTGAGTAAATGTGACGCCAACCGTCGCGTTCGCTGGCCCACAAAAAACGCTTGCCGCCGTCGATCCATTCGACGTCGCCGCGGGCGATGCCGGTTTTGTCCCAATCGATATCGCCCCACGCAGTGTCGACCCACGCTTCGTCTTTCTCGACCAGAATCGGATGTACCTTGCCGGTGCGCACGTCGCCCAGAAAAATGGTGTTCGTGTCCTGGCGACGGTTGAGTTGTTGAATCGCGACCTCGTCGGAGTTCGCGGCCCATTCCATGCGCGGCAAATAGTTGTTACGCGCATCGCCGGGAACTTCAAACCAGCGAGTGGCGCCACCGTTCGCATTCACCACGCCGACACGCGCGGCGGAGTTTGTCTCGCCGGCCTTCGGATAGGGAAAAGTCTGGGTGACGGGATAAAGACCTGATGTGTTGTCTATCAGCGTCATCTCCTTCACGCCTTCGGAGTTGAGCTGCCAGTAGGCGATCTGTTTACTGTCGGGACTCCAGCGAAAACCATCGCGGCAGAACAGCTCTTCTTCGTACACCCAATCGAATGTGCCGTTCACTATGTAGCGCGCACCGTCGTTGGTGATCTTCGTGATCTTGTTATCGCCGGAAAGATTCTCGACGTAGATATTGTTTTCCCGAACATAGGCGGCGCGCTGTCCGTCGGGCGAGAACTTCGCAAACATCAACGTCGACGGTTTTGCTTCTGCGCCGCCGAGTTTGCGTAAGCCGCCGCTCTGTAGATCGAGTACCCAGTAGTCGCCACGGGTGTTGCTACGCCAGACGCGCGCGGTGTTGGTGAACACCAGCAGCTTCTGTTCGTCGGTCGTAATTGAAAACTCTTCAATCGCGAGCGGCTCCGACGCGCCTTGTGGAATCAATTTTTCGGCCGCGACTTTAACTGAGCGATCACCGGTCGCGGCGTCGTAACGAACGAGGTCGACGAAGTTTTTCTTGGTCGGCGACGGCTCGAGCGCAAGGTAACCGCTGCCGTTCTTCTGCCACCACACCGAGCCGAGCGGCCGGCTGCGATAGGTGAAAAGCGAATCGACGGTCAATAACGTCGGATCGGTTTGCTGCGCGAGTACCGGAACCAGTAGCAGGAGAATTATGGGAAGTGCGAAAAGTCTTCGTCTCATCTTGACCTCAATCTGTGTAAGTCGATGGTCGTCCGACCAGGCCGGCGATCGCCGCGATCATCTCAGCCTGCTCGACCGGTTTAGCCATGTGTTTATGATAACCCGCGTTGAGCGCACGTTCGCGGTCCTTGCGCGAAGCATAACCTGTCAGCGCGATCGCCGGAACCGCGCCGCCCTTGTCGATCGGCTGCTGACGCAACTTTCGAATCAGTTCGTAACCATCTTCGTCGGGCATGCCGATGTCGCTGATCAAGACGTCCGGCAATTCGCTGGAGAAAACTTCGAGCGCTTCGGCGGCTGACTTCGTGGACGTAACTTTCGCACCGTACCGCTTCAACATAGTTCCCAGCAACTTGCGCGAGTCGTCGTCATCTTCAACCAGCAGCACGTGAATGCCGTCAAGTCGTACGCGATCGCTGCGACTGCGACGCCGTTCAAGTTCGCGTCGGCGTTCTTCCGCGCGCGCCGGATCGCGGCGTTCCTGCGCCAGCGGCAAGTCGACGGTGAACGTCGAGCCCTGCCCGAGACCCTCGCTCTCGGCTTCGATCGTCCCGCCGTGCAACTCGACGAGATGACGAACGACCGCAAGTCCTAATCCCAGTCCGCCCTGTTTGCGCGAGATCGACGCCTCAGCCTGGCGGAACCGATCGAACACGTACGGCAGGAACGTCGCCGAGATCCCTTCGCCCGTATCGCTGATCACCAAGCGCGCGTTTGATTCAACGCAATGAAGACTGATGTCGACGCTGCCGCCACGCGAGGTGAACTTAATCGCATTCGACAGCAGGTTCCAAATCACCTGTCGCAGCCGGTTAGGATCGCCTCTGACCAGGCACTCCCCTGAGATGACCTGCGTCTGTAGCTGGATGTCTTTGACGCCGGCTGTCGGCCGCAGAGCGTCGACTGCGGCTTCGACGATCGCCGTCAGATTCAACGGATTCAGATCGAGACGCAGGTTTCCGGTAATGATGCGCGAGACGTCGAGTAGATCGTCGATCAGACGTGCCTGCGCCCGCGCGTTCCGCTCGATCGTTTCCAGTGCGCGCAACGCATGCGCTCCTTCAACTTCGCCGTTGCGAATCATCGACGCCCAACCAAGAATCGACGTCAGCGGCGTACGCAGCTCGTGCGAGAGCGTGGCGAGAAACTCGTCCTTCAGTCGATCGGCTTCTTCTGCATGTTTGCGCGCGTCGCGTTCGCGAACAAGCAATGCCGCGCGCTCTTGTTCGGCTTTCTCGCGCGCCGTGACGTCGAGCACCAGCGACAACACGGAAACCAGTTGCCCGCGATCGTCGCGCAGCACTGAGTTGTACCACTCGCAAAACAGAATAGTGCCTTCACGGGTGTAGTTTCGATTGCGCAATACGCCGTGAACTTCCACCCCCTCGCGCTGGCGGTTTGTTACCAGCGCCACCGCATCCACGTCGTCGGCAAACACAAACTGCCACTCGTTCACATGCTTGCCAATTACATCGTCTGCCTTCCAGCCGAATAGTCGTTCGGCTGATTTAGACCACCGCGCGACTCGGAAATCGCTGTCCCACTCGATCACCGCCAGCGGCGAACTCTCAACGTGAAACGCGAGTTGACGATAAGCGATGTGGACGGCTTCCTCAGCCTGCTTGCGCGCGGTGATGTCGGTGATGGTGGCGACTCCGCCGGCGATCTGGTTTGCTTCGTCGAACAACGGCGAGTAGCGGCATTCGAAGACGCCCGTTTTCGAGCTTCCGTACGGATGGTTCTGGCAAACGGATTCTTTTCCCGCCAGGGCCTCGAGGAACGACCCCTCGTGCCCTTCGTGGAGGAAAGGAAAAACTTCGAGCACGCTTTTTCCGAGGACGTCGTCCAACCGCAGTCCCGTTATGCTTTGCATCGCGCGATTCCAGGCGATCAGGCGCAGCTCGCGGTCAAACGCGAAGATACCATCGACGCTGGCATCGACGAGTCGGCTTAACAGGAATGGGGAAACACCTTCCAAAGCCAGGGGAACAAGTCCACAGAATAGATTTGCGCAGAGTAAAACGGAGGGGAGTTGTCTGCGCCTATACTCTGTGTAAACTCTGGCTTACTTCCCTGTCAATAGCATTATCCCGGTAGCGTCGCGGACGAGTACATTCGACCCCAGCAGGACGGGCATCGCGAACGTCGCCGCTTCGGCCACCTCGTAGCGTTTTTCCACCGCAAAAGTAGGGGTGCCGCGCTTAACGACGATAAGGTCGGCGCCATTTGTAAGGAAAACAACGTGTTGCGGCGTCAGCAGCAGTGACGCGTGTTCGCCCTCGCGTCCTTCGGTCGCCCACTTCAAGGCGCCGGTCTTCGCGTCCACGGCCACAAATTGTCCTTTTCGCTTCGAAGAATGGGCGTAGATGAGGCCGTCGCCAAACACTGGAGAACTCATGTACATCGCGACGTCCGGGTTTTTCCAAACCTCGGTCGCCTGCCACTTTCCGCCCGACTGGGCGAGTGAATAGGCGTGAGTGCCCGCCCGCGTGCCGGAAACGACGAGATTGGTTCCGGTCCAGAGCGGAGTGCTGATGTTCTCGTGCCACTCGTCGGGAAACGGCACAGTCCAGAGCTCTTTTCCTGTCTTGCCGTCGACGCCGACGATTGAGCCTTCAGTCATCGTCACCAGTTGATGAACCCCGCCAAGGTCGATCACAACCGGAGAGGCGTAACCCGGACCAAGCCCGCGCCATTCCCATTCCGTCGCGCCGGTCGCGGGATTAAGACCGAGGATCTGGCCGCCCTGGGTGTCGCTGCCGACCTGAATCACGACGCGTCCATCCACCCCGACTGGTGAAGCTGCGGTGCCGCAGAAAAGCTTGCTGGTGTCGATCGATTTGGAGAAGTCGCGGGTCCACAGCAGTTTTCCGGTTGCGGTGTCCCAGGCATTCACGACACCCGTAACGCCCAGTGTGAACAGTCGATTCCCCATGACGAGCGGCGTTGAGTTTGGTCCCTTCGCCATCTGCACGGCGTATTGGTTTTTCTTGAAATCAGCCTGATATTTCTGCTCCCAGAGGACCTTGCCGTCAGCGAGGTTGATTCCGGCCACGACCTCCTGCGGATCGCGCCGACCGTGAACAAATACCTTTCCGCCCGCGACAACCGGCGACGAATAGCCCTCGCCAATCTCGACGCGCCAGACGCGTTGATACGATTCGGGCCACATGGTTGGCGCATTTTTCGCGGAAACAGCACCATCGCGCGCGGGCCCGCGCCACTGCGTCCAGTCCTGGCCATGAGCGGCGATTGCTGATGTAAGGAGAATTAGCGGCAGCAATATTTTCTTCATGCCGCGGATAATAAATCAGCGGGTGATATCATCCAACACGTATGCGGCGACGGGCCACCAAGACGCTGAAGATCCTGCTCATCGTGATCGTGCTGGCGATTGGCTTCACGGCGATGCGGATCTACACGTACGGCAGCAGGTCGTCAGACACGCAGGCAGACGCGGCAGTCGTACTCGGAGCGGCTGTTTGGAGCCGTGGCGTCTCGCCCGTGTTCAGAGAGCGCATCAACCACGCTATCGACCTGTACCGCCGCGGACGCGTGCACAAGATTATTTTCACCGGTGGCCAGGGAAACGCGAACGAACCAACCGAGGCCGCTGCCGCTCGTACCTACGCACTCAGCAACGACATCTCAGCGCAAGACATTCTGATCGAAGAGCAGTCGCATACGACTTACGAAAATCTCGTCTACGCCAAACAACTCGCAGACGCGAATGGGTTGAGAAAGGTTTTGATCGTAAGCGATCCGATGCATATGAAGCGGGCGATCGCGATGGCCCGGGATGTCGGTTTCGATGCTTATCCGTCGCCGACAACCACGACTCGCTACACCGGCTTCCGCAGTCAGAGTACAGAACTGCTGCGAGAGACGTTCTATTACCTCGGCTACAGCATCAGCAGTCTCTTAAAATCGGGGTCCGCTCAGTCGGCGGCACTCATTCCTACACCGGTGGCGGCTGCTACTCTCGAGAGCAACGATTTCGATAATCATGTGGCGCAATTAAAACAACGACTGCCATCGAAGGACTTCTCGATCATCGTCCAGCGTCCGTTCGTTGTTGTCGGCGACGAGCCACCGGACGTCATCAAGGAACGCGCCGACGGCACGATCAAATGGGCGGTAGAAAAACTGAAGCAGGACTTCTTCACGAACGACCCGAAGGACATTCTCGACATCTGGTTGTTCAAGGACGAGGACTCTTACAACAAACACACGCGACTGATCTTCCACGACACACCAACAACGCCCTACGGTTATTACTCACGCTCCCATAAGGCCCTGATCATGAATATCTCGACCGGCGGCGGCACGCTGGTCCACGAGATCGTTCATCCCTTTATCGAAGCTAACTTTCCGTCGTGTCCGGCATGGCTCAACGAAGGTCTCGGTTCGTTGTACGAACAGTGCGGCGAGAAGGATGGTCATATTTACGGCTACGTGAACTGGCGCTTACCCGGTTTGCAAAGGGCAATCAAAGCCGGCCAGGTCGGATCGTTCAAAAATTTGCTGGCCATGAAGCTGAACGCCTTTTATGGCGACGACAGAGGCGTCAACTACGCCCAGGCGCGCTATCTCTGCTACTACCTGCAAGAGAAAGGCCTCCTGCTCAAGTTCTACAAACAATTCCACGCGAATCAGAAGTCGGATCCGACTGGCTATGAATCGCTAAAGTCAGTACTGGGTGAGACGGACATGTACGGGTTCCAGCGCAAGTGGGAAAAGTATGTGATGGGTCTTTCGCAGGAATTCTCGATGACTCTCGCCAACTAGATCACGTCCGCAAAACTCTTGCGCGTACGCGCGAACCACCAGTAACCAAACACGCAGACGACGAGCGCAACCACGGTGAAGTATGCGAGCCCGCGCCAGTCAGGCGCCGCGCCGTCGAGGAAGATGTTGCGGTAGCTCCGCACCAGCGGGGTGAATGGATTGAAGTTAATAAACGGACGCAGACGATCCGGAACGATCGATTCCGGATAGATGATCGGCGTAAGGTACAGCCAGGCCATGAGCAACAGCGTCAGCCCTTGCGCGATGTCTCGCAGAAACACGCCGAGTGAAGCGATCAACCACGACACGCCCAGCGCAAAGATCAACTGTGGTATCAACAACACCGGCAGCCACAACGTCGTGAGGTGAAGTTCATGCTGAATCGCGAGCGTTGCGATCAGCAGAGCGACAGTCGCGAACAACTGATTTCCGAGCGCTGCGAAAACCTGCGCCGCCGGCAATGTCTCGAGCGGGAACACGACCCGCTTCACCAGATTCGCGTGCACGATGATCGTGCTGACCGATTGCTGTACCGACTCCTGAAACATAGTCCACGGCAACAAACCGCAAAACAGGTACAGAGCGTAGTCCCAGTGTGAGCTGTTGACGCTGAAACGCGCGCCAAAGATCCCGGCGAAGACAAACGTGAAGATCGCGATCATCACGACCGGTGTCAAGACGGCCCAGGCAATACCGAGTGCCGAGCCTTTGTACCGGCCCACCAGTTCTCTCTTCGCGAATGAGTAAACGAGTTCCGCGTGCATCAGTAGCCTCTGCTAAGAAAGCTTCTCCCGCAAAGGCGCCAAGGCGCAAAAGAAACCTTTAGAAACGCGATAGCGCTTTGCGCCTTTGCGTCTTTGCGGGAGACATGAATCCAGCCACTCTAACCAATCTCACCAAAGCCACGCCAACTATTCTTGTTGTGCCAGGTGATCGTCACGTCCTTCGCGCCTACGTCGCGCCACCACGACTCAAACTCCGCGCGTGGAATATAGAACGCGGTCGGCGCTACGAGATGATCGAACACGATCGTGTGTTGCTCGCGCCAGCCAAACGTCGCGAGGGCGGTGAGATAATCGTTGTAGAAGAGATACTGTCCAAGCGTCGAACCGCGGCGGTTGAGTGGTCCGTAAATCAACTTCGTGGCCAGGAACAGACCTGCCGCCGGCACCTTCGACAGGTGCAACAAGGCGCGCCGGTCGATGCGCGACGTGATCTTCTCGCGCACCGGATTCACAAACCGGACGATCCACTCGTTGTTCTCGGCCCCGTAGATCCACGCTGACAAATGTCCGCCAGGTTTCACTTTCGACGCCAGCGACAGAAAGCCCTGTCGCGGATTCGGCAGATGATGCACTACGCCAACTG
>DATJKO010000460.1:0-3107 GCA_035491355.1 Pyrinomonadaceae bacterium | reverse complement strand
GTCGTGAGCGTGCCGGAGGCGAGTTTTACGTCCGTGCCCGGAAAAGTCAGATCGACCCTGCCCGTCGCCCGGCCGGTGAGCGGCACCGCGCTGCCCGCCACGGCAGCGAGTGGTCCAGCTACGTCGACGTTGTTGAAATCGGCGACGACTTGCGACGTTCCGCCCTTGGCCAGTGCGATGCGCGCGTTTCCACTGGCGCGGCCGTTGAATAGATCGGCGGCGAAGTTGTTCAACTGGATCTCACGACTCGTCGCCACGACTGAAGCACGCGCTTGGCCCAACGCCATCTGGCCCAACATCCCACCGCCGATACTCAGGTCTGCGGTTGCGCGATAAGCTCCGGACGGCTCGACCACAAACACCGGCTTCGCGAGTTTCACGTTCTCCGCCTGGCCGTCGGCAAGTTTCACAGTGCCGGCGTCGATGTCAGCCGTCGAGCCTTCGATGCGTCGATTCCGCACCGACAAACGCACACCCGCGATGTTCAGGCTCCCGATCTCAGCACCCGCCGCGCTAGTCGCGCCAACCTGCACGTTCTTGACGACAACACTCGTTACGCCGCCGCGATCGACCACGTCGATGCCGTTTGCGGTCACACCCTTGACACGCGCGCCTTGAGCAGTGATGTCACCCGCTTTAACGGTTGAGACCTGCGCCGTGGTTACATCGTTCTGCTTGCGGACGCGGAGATCCGACGCGGTGATGCCATTAACTTTAGCGCCCGAGGCGACGAGGCCGTTGGCATTGAACTGCCGCGACGAAGCAGTCAGCACGCCGTCGTTCATCTCCGCACGTGCGTCGCGAAGAATGAGTCCCGTCATTGTCGTGCCGTAACTTCTTTCAGCGACCGCGCGGAGTTCACCGACCCAACGGAAATTCGCGCCGGTACCCATCACGTTCCCGGCGAGTTGCAGTGAGTCGATCTTGAAGTCGCCCGCGTTCAGCAGATCGGCTACAGCCTTGCCGTTGATTTCATAACTGCGGCCATCCACCGATCCGCTCGCGCTGACGTTCAGTCCCTGCAATCGCACGCCATCCGCGGCCAGCGCATCCGACTTCACTTCGCCCGTGATCTTGAACTGGTCGCCTTCGCCGGTAACGTTGCCGGAAAAATTGCCCGCGCCCCGCAGAGCTACGCCGGGACGCAGCACATCTGAGAGTTGTGTGAGATCAACTGACGACGTGATCTGCATCTGGTAACGAAGCGCGCGCCAGTCGTCCATCGTTCCCTGCAACCGCGCTTCGGCGACTGGCGACTTCAGTGTGAGCTCTTCAATCTCAGCTCGAGTTTGGCTCACGCGCCCACGGCCGTGAATGTCGATGTCGTTGACCGGGCGACCGTCGTAACTGAAGTTCGAGTCGGTGAGATTGAACGTCACCTTGTTCATCCAGCTGGCTTCCGGGGCATTCGGATCGTCTGGCTGAACGGTCAGTTGGAGATTGCGCGCCTCGCCCGAGATTTCGTGGCGTGCGTCGCCGTAGTGAATCACGCCGTCAGTGATTTGAACGCTCGCGGTCGAGTAAGCGAAAAGAATGCGCTTGTTCGGTTCGGGTGGCGGAATGTGAAGGTTGCGGAAGTTGGATCGACCCTGCTCGTCGAAAGCTACCCACGCCTCAAACCCGCGGATCTTCAGATCTCTCAGGTTGATGTTGCGCTGCAGATTCAGCGCGTAGAGATCTTCGATTCGGATCGTGGCGTCGAGCTCGTTGATCGTTCCGAGTTTCTCGCCGGTCGTTGCGTCGAAGAGTTCGACGCCTGACATTTTCACAGTCTGTGGCGGCAGGTCCGCATGAAACTCGCGAATCTCTGCGCGGATGCCGTAGTTCGCGAACGTTCGCTTGATCTGGTTCGCAATGTAACGATCGGTGAAACCAAACCGGTAGAGAAAAAACGCAAGCAGGATTATGAAGATTGCGACGGCCGCGATGATCAAGCCCGCGAGAATCGCGTGTCGCCGCGAGAAATAGCGCCAGCGCTTCGCGACGGAAGGCTTCTCAGGCGGGGGCTGAGGTGGTGGCTCGTTTGGGTTAGTAGGCTCGTCTACACTCATAACACACAGCCGCCTTGCGACTCAGGAAACTTCAAATGCTTGAGGGAGAGACCGAACAGAAGCAGCTTCGTGGTCCGACAACTTGAATGGTTGGTTCACAGGTGTCAGCTTTGTACTGCACCATTTCACACGGACATGAAACCCTGGACCACCAAGTTCGGATGGCCGAAACGCTCAGGTTCGTTGCTCTTTGCTGTCGACTCCGGACGCCTGCTGGTCCTTCAAAGAGGCAGGCTCACCAAGCGGCACATTGCCGACAACTGAAAGCTCAAAACCTTCCAAAGCTGCTACTTTGGGGGGATGATTCGAAAGCAGTAATATCCGTCGCAACCCCAGGTCGTGGAGAATCTGGGCCCCCACGCCGTAGTCGCGATCAACTCCGTAACCTGTTTCCAAACTTGCCTCTCGCTTACTGACACCCTTTTCCTGCATCAGGCTGTACGTACGCAACTGGTTGACCAAATCCAGGCTGTGTTCGCGCTGGCGCAGGTAAAGCACCACGCCGCGGGCGTCACCCGCGATCTTCTCGAGCGCCGTGTGCAGTTGAAATCCGGTGTCGTCGATCAACGAGCCAAACATATCGCAGGTCACGTTTTCAGTGTGGACGCGGACCAGAACCGGGTCTTCAGTTCTCACGTTGCCCATCACCATCGCGAGATGCACGTCGCCATTGATTACGTTCTCGTACGCAATCGCGCGAAAGCGACCGTAGACTGTCGGCAGATCAGTTTCAGCCACTCGCCGCACGAGCGTTTCCTTGCGCATACGATACCTGACAAGCTCCGCAACGCTGATCATCTTTAGACCATGTTGCGCTGCAAACGTTTCGAGCTGAGGCAGGCGCGACATCGTGCCGTCTTCGTTCATGATCTCGCAGATGACTCCGGCCGGATACAAACCCGCGATTCGCGCCATGTCAACGCTCGCTTCGGTTTGTCCGGGACGGACCAGAACGCCGCCGTTCTTTGCGCGCAGCGGGAAGATGTGACCAGGACGCGCGAGGTCCTGTGGACGCGACAGCGGATCGACGGCCACCAGAATCGTCATGGCCCGATC
>DATJKO010000459.1:0-13167 GCA_035491355.1 Pyrinomonadaceae bacterium | reverse complement strand
ATCTCAGAGAAGCGTTGTTGACTTACCTAGCTTGTCGTCTTGATAAACAACTCCGGCTGTTTACTCCGAAGTTCGAATCCGTTCGTTTCGAAAGAAACCTACTGAGCGAATGCCCTTTCGTAATTCGTCGTTGGTGTGGTCCAAAAGAGGCGCACGCGTCTTTAGGACTTTGGCAAACTAACACGATGAAAGTGCTCTGTAAACACTCTTTCCGAATTACAAGAGAACCGCAATGATTGTAAGAATCCGCCGGATCTACTTACGGTTGAGTAGTTTGGCGGCGGCGCTGGCGGAAGAAACCACGGAAGAAACGGAGCCGGCACTCGTGAGTAAAGGCCGCGTCGGGGTCTCGAAGGGCCAAGTTCTTGAGCCAACCAAGCCCATGCGCGAAGGTCTGTTTGTAGAGATGACCGGGCACGCCGGCAATGCGAAAACTCGATCGTTCCCAGGCTGGATCACGCATCACTGCGTAGAAATGCCCGTGGCCCGTGTGCCACCGGCGATGATAGGTCTTTGATAGTCGCTCGACTTCCACCGGCGCTCTCGCGATCATCTGCGGTAAATACAGCCCCTGCTTACCACTGCGGCACACGCGCATCAGGAACTCCGTGTCTTCCATCGATCCGATCACGTCTTTCACGCGTTGCAGGTGAGGTGAGAACTGGCCCACGTCGTCGAACACGCTGCGGCGAAAAGCGATGTTGGCGGTCAACAATCCGCGCGGACTCTCGCCGGCGATCGTCAATTCTTCTGGTCCATAGTCTAGTAACGCCAGTGGTGACCAATGGTCCGTCGTCAACCACGAAGGAGGCGCTCCAGGCCATTCGGGCAACACTCTGCCGCCGACAAACGAAAGATCCTTGCGTGTAGCGAGTGCGGTCGAGAGCGTCGTCAACCAGTTGCTGTCAACGGTCACATCGTCATCAAGGAAAGCAATGACGCCGGCTCTGGCAGTTTGCACGCCCCGGTTTCGCGCGTAAGCGTTTCCCTGTTGCTCTTCGCGAACGTAATGCACCTTGCCCGGATGCTGGTCCACCAGAGCCCGCGCGACAGTTTGCGTGTCGTCATGCGAGTTGTTGTCGACGATTACGATCTCGAAGCTGACGCGCATGTCCTGGGCCAACACACTGCTGACCGCATTGCGCATCAGCGCCGATCGATTGTAGGTGGGAATGACAACAGAGACTTCGAAATCGCTAGCCATCCAACTGCACTCCCAGCGAAGGCTGCTTGAAGTTTGCGTCTTTACGAAAGTGGCGCCCGTAAAGCAGGCCCAACCAGTCCCAGACGCCGAGTTCGGCGGCAAAAGCCTGCGCCGGATTCCGCGGTTTTACGACAACATGCTTTGCCGTGGTTAAGAACCCGCGAAAAGCGTTCCGATAATGCCATCGCGGAATCCCAAACAGGTAGGCGCACGGCAGTTTTCTCGTGCGATCGAGGAGTCCGAGCGATACGCCACGCCAGAAACACCAGCGACGAAAGTAACTCTTCGTTACCCGTTCCGGGGGGATATGGTGATAGATGATGAGGTGCGGCAAGTACATGCCTTTCGCGCCGTTGGCCAGCAGACGCCCGTAAAGCTCCTCGTCTTCGCCAGTTAACAATCCCTTGTCGGTGCGGCCGAGCCACGTCGTATAAGGCCCGACACGAGACAAGATCGCCCGGGTAAAGACGACGTTGCCGCCCATCAGAATGCCGGGATAGTCGCGATCGAAGGGAACTGCTTTGTCGCCGCCGTCAACCCAACCAACCACACCGCCGTATTCACGCGGCAACCAGTCAGGCGGCGTAATGCTCCAGCGCGGAACATATGGACCACCGATAAAATCCAGTCTCCCATCGCTGAACGCCTCGATGGCTGTCTGGTACCAACGTGAATCGATCTCTTCGTCGTCGTCGATGATGCCGACCAGGTCGCCACTCGTTGCGGCTATGCCCGCGTTAAGCGCATGTGATCTGCCCTGCTGTCGTTCGAAGCAATACTGAATTCGCTCGCCAAACTTCTCGCGGAACGACTCGATCACCTGCCGCGTCCCGTCAGTCGAGTTGTTGTCGACCACGGTAATCGTCACTTCGACCCCCGCCGGAATCTCGGCCGCAAACAAACTGTTCAAAGCTAACGGAAGCAGGTCCTGACGATTGTAGGTAGGAACGATTACATCAAGGCGCATCAGTGGCTTTCAGTAAATACGTTTGAGTTCGTCGGTTCCGGAGCGATCTCTGATGAGGACGGTGTTCGCGGTTTATCGATGCCGGTCAATTGGTGGTCCGGTTGCTTTGCGAGCAAACGTTCGCGCGCGGCGAAGGCCCAACTCACTAAACCCGGCGCATACCGCAGTAGAAAGATAACGGCCGCAAGTTTCCGTCGTCGCAGATGCTCGTTCGCTTTCTCAAAACTCGCGCGCGCTGTTGCGGCGTTGCCGGCGGTCAACGCGTGCTTGCCTTCGAACAGATTAAGCATCGCGCGGTTGGCGGCGATCTCTTTGTTCAGAACTTCCGTTTCCGACGGCGTCAGTTCGAACCTCGCCGCGCATTTCTCGAACACGGCGAGAAGATTGCGCGTCATCCAAACTCGATCGGATGAGAGACTCCCGTCATGACGACGGTATAACACCAGCGGACGACGGTGGTAAATGATTCTTCCGCCGCGCTTCACGATCCGCAACCACAGATCGAAGTCTTCACAACTTCGAATACTCTCGTCAAACATACCCGCTTCACGGATCGCACTCAGTCGCGCCGTGACGCACGTCATTACCACGCACTGCTGTAGCACAAGCGACTCGAAGTTCACCTCTCCTTCCGACGGAGAGACTTTCATGAACTCCAATTCGGCAGTTGCGCCATCGCCGATGATGGTAGCGTTGGGATAAACGAGAGTGACGTCCGGATTGTCCCTTAGGATTCCGAGTTGCACTGCGAGATAGTCAGGCGTCCATTGATCGTCGGCATCGAGTTGCGCGTAAAACTCACCGCGCGCGCGCCGTATGGCGGCGTTCCGCGCGGCGCTGACGCCCTTGTTCTCCTGCGAAATATAGATAACTGGGAGGGGGTGGGCGTTGATGATGCGTTCGAGTTCCTCGCGATCGTCCGAACCATCATTCACGACGATCACTTCGTAGTCTGTGAAAGTTTGTGCTTTGACGGAATCGAGTGCCTGGCTGATGTAACGGGCGGAGTTGTAGACAGGAATCACCACCGTTACGGCTGGAGTTTTTCGCGACGAGTCGTGGTCAGTGGACGTCGTCATGAATCATCTGTCCTGCTACAACGGAACCGGCAGTGCTCGCTTCTCTCCCCGCCAACCGCGCATACGCAGCCAGCCATTTCTCCCTGACAGCTTCCCACTTGTAAGCCGCGCACTCTTCGTACGCATTGCGCGCAATGGACGACGCAATCTCCGGCGACTCGAGCAAATGCATCGCCCACGCGGCCATTGCGTCGTGATCGTTTCTCGGCACCAGCAGACCTGTTTGCTCGTGAGCAACGATGCAACGAATGCCGCCGGCGCTCGTCGAAATCACCGGCATGCCCGTCGCAAACGATTCGAGTATCGAACCCGGCATGTTGTCGATGTTCGAACTATTGAGGAAGATGTGCGCCTCGTCGTAAAGCTCGTGCATCTTGTGCGGCGCGACGCGCCCGCGAAACTCGACGTGCTCCAACTTCAACTCACGCGCGAGCGCTTCGAGCATCGTCCGTTGGCTGCCGTCGCCCGCGATAATCAAACGCGCCTCGGGAAACTTCTCCTGGATCTTCGCAAACGCGCGCAGTATGCAGGCGACGTTATACAACGGATACAGATTGCGGTTCGAAAGAAAGATCGGCAACAGCGGTTTCCGCTCTTTGAACCGGAAACGATCGGGATCGATGATGTTTGCCACAGCGATCGCGCGCAAACCAAACTTCCAGAACACATCGATGAGGTATTGCGACGGAACGACCAGCTCGTCCGCCAGACGCATGATCGGAACTGACGTGCGCGGCCAGCAACGAAGGTGATCTTCCGCCTCGCCGCTGCGATAGTTCAGCACCACTTTTTTATTGAATAGCCGGGCGATCAGTATCGCCGGCGCGGGCGCCAGTAAGAACGACAAGTAGGACGCCGAGAAGGTATGCACGATGTCGTGCCGAGGCACCTGGATGAGCAGATTTATGCAGTAGACAAACGAAGTAACGAGCGTTCGCACGTACTTGATGGATTGTAACCATCGAAGCGGCCTGGGTAGCCGCGGATTGTGCGGCACGAACGAGACTTCAAAGTTGGGTTCGTGGCTGAGGTGATCGAGCAGGTAGTTGGCCTGCACCGCCTGGCCGCCGAGAATTCGCAGCGCCGGCGCGACCAGCAGCAGTCGAATCGGCCTCTCGGTAGAGTCGTTACTTCGTGAAACGTCAGTTACCCTCATCTCTATTCACGTCCCACGCGCCTCTTGAAGTTACGGAACTACAAGTCCCGTCTCCCCGGTCAAGAGTGCGTTCAAGTTGATCTCGCGTGAAGTGAGGGTCTGAGCTGATCGCAACATTTCCACGCAAACCAGTGTTGCTCGAGCACCGTCCCGAACGGTTATGTCGGGCGATTCACCTCGGGAAATGCTACCGAAAAATGAGTCTAGTTGGGCTTCGTAACCTTTGTGTGCCCACAACGTCGATTTAGTGTGTTTGAAATTCGACACTGATTTAAAGCGTTTGAAGTCCTGCACCATTGATGTCACCCCCTGGGCAAACACTTCGACACGCTCGCCCCCAGCGCGTTTCGAGCCGAGGGTCGAATAATTCAAAGTGGCTACGGACCCGTCCGCGAAGCGAAACGTCGCCACCAGGTTGTTCTCGCCCACGGGATCCGTTTTGCCCGTCGGCAGCGTGTAGGCCGAAACGTTGATGGGCTCGGATTCGAGTAACCAGTACATCAGATCGACGAAGTGCACGGCCTCGCCAATGATCGCGCCGCCAATCGACGGATCAGCCATCCAGTAGGAACCGGAGATGCCGGGCGAGCTGACGCGACAATCAATCACCGCTGGACCTGTGCGGCCGCGCAGCGACTGCTTCAATTCTTTGTAGAACGGTGCAAAACGCCGGTTGAACCCGACTGTCAACTGATTGCCGGACACGGCGACGGCGTTGTAGAGCTCGCGACATTCCTCCTCGGTGATCCCCATCGGTTTCTCGACGAACACGTGCTTGCCGGCCATCAACGCTTCGTACGCCTGCGAGAAATGATGTTGGTTGCGACTGAGCACCATCACCACGTCGACCTGCGGATCGTCGAGCACCTGTCGGTAGTCAGTGCAGAAGTACGACGCACCGAACCGGCGCGCATACGTATTGCCGCGCGCACCGCTAGCGGAACACACGGCGTGCAAACTCACATTCGGAATCTTCGACAGACTCGGCAGGTGCGCCCACTTCGCGAGATTGCCCGCACCGACCAACGCGACCTTAAGATCAGACTTCGCGCCGCGGCTCTTCAACATCACCTTACGTACGCGTTCAGGTGTCCCGTTACCGTTTACCGAAACTCGTTCGGGATACCGCAACAACACACCCAAACTATTCGACGCCGGATCCATTACCGTGCTGTAAGCCTGCGGCGCATCTTCAAGACCGAACTCGTGCGTGATCAATGGCTGGATATCGACACGGCCCAACGCCACGAGACGCAGGAATTCCTCCATGTTGCGTTTTTCAGTCCAGCGCACATAGGCAATCGGATAATCGCGTCCCCGAACCTCATACTCCGGGTCGTAACTTCCTGGTCCATAAGCACGAGACATCAGGAGCCTGATCTCCTTCATGTACATCTCGGACCAGGGGAACTCGATTTCGACTGCGCCCACAATTACGATAGTTCCGCGGTCGCGACAGATATCCAGGGCTAACTTGCACGGGGCCGACGACTTCGACGCGGCAGCGACGATCACGCAATCAGCACCCAAGCCATTGGTGATCGAGCTGACCTCTTCGGCGATCGAGACGCTACCGTCGAGACCATGGTCCACACCGCCCTTCTTGGCCAACTCCACGCGATCGGAACGCAGGTCGATGCCGATTACGCGCGCACCCTGAAGTCGGGCCAACTGGGCGACCAACTGCCCGACCAAACCCAGGCCGATAACCGCGACCACATCGCCGACACCGACTTCCGAAATCCTGATCGAGTTGAGAGCAATACTCCCGAGCGTGGTGAAGCACGCATGCTGGAACGGAACTTCGTCGGGTACTCGGACGATCAAGTTCTGCGAAGCGAGGATCGTTTCACCGTGACCAGTTCCCTCACCGCCGTAAGCGACACGATCGCCGACGTTGAACTCCTTCACCGACGGGTGGCGCTCTGAAATGATGCCGGCGCCTGCATAACCAAGCGTCGCGTATTCCTCGAACTTCGCGCGCACTTCGGTGATCGTTGCGAGCGGCCCCATCGCCTTCAGTCCGTCCCAAACCTTGCGCAACTGCGATGGGTTTTCGGCAACTTCCTTGATGATTCCCTCGTGAATGCTGGCGCTCTCGGTGCCGCTACTGATTAACGAATACACCGGATTTACGAGCACGTGGTGCGATATGACCATCGGCTCGGGCGCCTCGGCTACTACGATATGACTTAGTCCTTTGCGATAAACCTGTTTCATCTCTGGGGGATCTCTCTACAGTACTGAATCAGTCTTTGCTACCGTCACGCGGCCCTGGTTGGCGCTGTTTGAACTCAGAAAAGCGCCCTGCTCGTTGGTGAGCTCGCGATAAACAGTGAGCCACTGATCGCGGATGTACGGCCACGTAAACTTCTTAGTCGACTCATGCGCATTGCGCGCGAGCTTCAAGGCAAACTCGTTGTCGTTAAGCAGACGAAGCGCAGCGGCAGCGAGCGCCTTGTGATCGTCCCGGTCCACTATTAGACCACTGACTTCGTTCGTCATTATGTATGGTATGGCGCCGCCGCCATCAGTGGTGACGACGTTCAAGCCACACGCCATGCTTTCAGTCAGCGAGCTGGGCATGTTGTCGATGCTCGTCGCAGAGAGATAAATGTCCGCCGCATCGTACAGCGCGGGCATGCCTTCAAACTTCACAAAACCTATGAACTCCGTCTGGCGCAGTTTCAACTCGCGTGCGAGTGCTTCCAGATCGCGTCGTAAGAAACCATCAGCAGCGATCGTCAACCGTGCATCCGGATAACTCTCCTGAATAATCGCAAACGCTCGAAGCACACAGGGCACGTTATAAAGCGGTTCGAGTAAACGACTCGTCAGAAACACGGGCCGCAACGGCTGTCGCTCGCGATAGGTGAACCGGTCCAGCTCGACGATGTTGTGAATCGCGCGCGCGTGCAAACCATATCGCCCAAACACGTCGACAAGATAACCCGACGGTACGACGACTTCGTCAGCCCACCTGATCGTCGGTACTGCGGAGCGCCACGTCTCGAGATGATCCTCTGCTTCGCCGCTGCGATAGTTCAGGATCGACTTCTTGCCGTAGAGCCGCGCAATCCCCAGCGCTGGGATCGCAGACATCGAATAGGAGTAATAAGACGCGCAAAAGATATGAATGATGTCGTACTGGCGCACGCGCCAGAGCAGCAGGGCGATGTAGTACACCGTCGTCACCACCGTACGCACGTACTTGATCGCCTGCAGCGATCGCAGAATTCCTGGGAGTCGCGGGTTGTGCGGGAGAAAACCGATCTCCAAATTCGACTCCCTTTTGAGTCCTTCCATGAGCCGCACGGCTTGTCGCGACTGCCCGCCGAGAATATCGAGCGATGGTGCGACTATCAGGACTCGCAATTTGTTCGTTTCGCTTGCTGCCATTAATTTGGATCTACTCGCGATAACCGCGATACCCACGCCGGAGTGCTGGACGTCAGCAATTCGGTGTACAGGCTCTCAACATTCTGAAGTTGCTTCGCACTGGAAAACTTTTCATTCACGCGCCGCCTGCCGGAGTCACCCATCTCGCCCGCGCTCTCCTGGTCCAGCAACAGCGAGACAATGTGTTGCGCCAACTGCTCGTGATCGCCGACCGGTACGAGGTAACCCGTCTCGCCGTGAACGATCGCCTCGCGCGCGCCGCCGACGTCCGTGGCGACCACCGGACGGCCTGCCGCCATGTACTCCAGAATCGCGTTCGAAAACCCTTCCGAACTCGAGCTCAACACGCAGACGTGCGAGATCGACAACACCGAACCTACGTCCTGGCAGCGGCCGATGAAAAACGTCCGCTCCGCAATGCCGAGCTCGCGGGCCAGCGCCTGCGTGGCTTCGAGCAACTCGCCCTCACCAGCGATTATAAACGCAGCGTCAGGCACATTCTCATAAACCTGTTTGGCAGCACGCAAGAATGTCGGATGGTCCTTGAAACAGAAGGGCTCGGGCTGCAACACGTGCGCGCGCATGTTAGCCATGATCGTAACGAAACGCGCCTGTTCGGGAAGATTGAGTGACCGCAGAATCTCGCTTCTGTCCGCGTGCGCCGGTTGTACGCGCGCGAGGTCCAGCCCGTTGTAAATCGTGCGCACTTTCTGCGCCGGCACGCCTTCGCGAATCAGTTGTTGACGCACGTCTTCGCAATTGGCGACCACGGCGTGGGCCACTCGATACGATGCGCGTTCGACAAACCTTTGCATCTCCGGACGCACGGCCGATTCTCTTCGCGAAGCAATTCGCGCCTTCACGCGCGCGATCCCCGCCGCCGCCATGCCGAAAATGTTTGTGTAAAAGTCGTGTGCGTGGACGACGTCGATCTCGTGCTTCTTCAAATACTGCACGAGGCGTCGCAACTGACCAGCGGCATGGAAGTCGTAGAAGCTGTTGAGTCGAAACTCCGGGATGTCGCGCAGGCCGAGGCGATTGATCTCGTCCAGCAGCACTCCTTCACGATCCAACGTGACCACGAACACGTTGCAGCGTCCGCTTTCCACGAGCAGTCGCGTTAGTTGTACTGCCTGTCGTTCGGATCCACCCTGATGGAAGCTGCCGATCAGTTGTAGGGCGTTGTATCTCAAATTATTTTGCCAGCACCATCGCCGCTGCATCTCGCCAACCAATCGGATGGGCCACAGGCGGCAGCTCCTTTGTCATCACGCGATCGATTCCGCCCTTGCCCCAATCGCCTGACAAGACGATCTCGTTCGGACGCGCCGAAGAAATGGGCCAGCGGAAGTTTCCAAAGGCTTCGCGCACGATCGGCAGCAGTTCGGGGTCGTAACCAAGCAATTGCGCGCCGAACCAGTCGACGCACGCTGCGTTGTTGCCGGCGAAAAGCAAACCGAGCGGAAGCGGTTGCGGGGACAGTGGTCCGTCGCCTTGTCCGGCGACTACTGCGTCGGCCAGGTGCACGACACGACGCTGTGGTCCGTCGTTCATCGAGCCGTTCGTCGCGCCGTAAATCAGTATGCGATTAAGATCGAGTCCGGTACGCCAGATCGTATCGTTACCACTCCATGATCCTTCGATTCCGAGATCGTCACCGATCAAGTGCAGCACGCGATTAAGCTGCGTGGCCACGCCGCCCCAGATGCGTCCTTTCGTGCCGGCGTCGGTCAGGTTCTGCTGGTCGGCCGCGTATTCCAACATTCGTTTGACGCGCGAGTTGCCGGGATAGCAGTCGCCGCCGAGATCGGCGCCGCCGATGCGATGATGCGGCAGGTACTCCTTGTTACCGTTGATGCCGATCAGGTTCTTCAGCGCACAGGTAATGCCGGCCTTCTTGTGCGTCTTGAGTTTCGGCAGGTTGATAACGACGTCGGCGTCCAAAACGTCGCGGGCGATCAGGTAGCGATGTCGTCCCTTGCCGTGCGTCTTCGCCATCAGGCGGGGGTCGTAACACGTCACGCGGAAGTCGTCTGTTTCATCGGTTATCGGCTCGAGCAGACTGTCGGAGGCAAGGTCGAACAGCACGAACTCGTCTTCCGGAAGTTTGTTCTCTTCGGCGACCCGAACACCATTGATGTACTGGGCAGTGGTGCGACGGAAATCCTTGAGACCGTGAAAACGCGGGTCTTTCCTCTTCAGGTTTTCGGCCCACTCAGCCAGGTTGCCATTTTCGATCAAGGCCGCGAAGTCACACGTCTGAATCGGCGCATCGCCTACGACGACCTGGGCAGGATCAGCTTTCAGAACCGCATTCACGACCGCCTTCACGACTGACTGATGCGTGATCATGGGGTCCATGCCGCCGGTGCTTTGATTGTGGTCCAGAACCCAATTCGGCTTGATCAGCACGCGTGCGCCGGGCGGGATCAAATCGCCGAACGAACCTTTTCCTTCGCGAGCCCAACCCAACTCCTCAGCGAGACGTTCGACAGCACGCGCCATCGTTGCGCCATCATTTTCGCGATAAGCGTCGGTGGGCGTCTCAACCAAAGCCAGCCTCGGATCGAAGTTGGCGCTCATACGCTCACCTCCAAACCCGAATTGACTTCGCTGATCACCGGACGCCACTTGTTAGACTTTGTGCGAACCACCGATTCTTTTAGTTCGATCTTGAGCGGCAACCCGGGCAGATTTTCTCGCAGGAGCTTCTCAATCGTCTGCAAATCATCTTCAGCAAACTCTTTTTGCGGCACGATCTGAAGTTCCACCGAGTAGTCCGGGTGCTGCCAGAACAAAAACTCCCGCACTGCATACTCCCGCAACATGTGCGGCAGATGTTGACCCGCGATCCACCGCCCGTCAGGCATCACAATGCGATCGAGAACCCGGCCCAGCACGTCAGGCAAGACGAGCACGGGATGCCCGGGTTTAGTGCCCGCCGCAAACCGTCCCATGTCGCCGATGCGATAACGGATCATCGGCATCGCGTCTGCTTGAAGTTTGGTGACCAGAATCGGGGATTCCGGTTCCGACGATTCGGGTTCGACAAACAGGTAGGACCAATCAAGCGTGTACTCAAGCGACCTGGAATCCAGTTGCACACCGAGACAGCCGGCGTCGCGCGATCCGTAGCGCTCGTGTACCGGGCGCCCGAATGCCTTTTCGATTAACTCGCGGTGTCTGGACCAGAGCTTTTCGCCGCCCGTGATCATGCAGCGTGTTGGATACGCCGGTTTGTAATTGCGCGCGAGTATGTGTTCGGCGAGATAACCGAGGGAGCTTGCGTACGCGATGATGCAAGCGGGCCGGAAGCGTTCCAGCTCTTCGTGATACGCGTCGAGCGTTGCGGGGGAGAGTCGCATTGAGTCGTACCAGCGCTTGTTAGCAACAAACGCCTGGTAACGATCGCGCAGACTGTCTGTTCCTTTCGGATCGAGATGATGTCCCCAAAGCAATGCCGTGCGGCTACCTTCGGGAACGTTAAGCCGTTCAAAGAACTGTTCCATGCCGCTGTCGCGCCAACCGCGTTCGTTTGGTCCGAGCCATAACTCGGTGGGAACGCCGGTCGAACCGCCGGTGCTTTCTTTTTGACGTTGGACCGGAGGAACAGCCGACGACAGCAGCGTGTCTCCCGCTTCACGGACGTCGTCGCGCGAAAGGATTGGAAAGCGGGAAAAGTCGTCGAAGGTGAAATCGGTATAGACGTCGAACTTGTTTCGATCGAGCAGCTCGCGATAGTAAGTGGTCTCTTCGTAAGCCTGCCGTACGATGGTCCGAAGTCGCTCCTCGATCCAGCTAAGCCGTTGTTCGTCGGTCCAACCGAGAGTCTCGCGGCGAAAACGCAGGCCGTCGTTGAACGCTTGCTGCGTCGGTCGGGTGGCGGGACGGGTCGAGCGTTGCAGACGTGAAAACGGCGTCAGCACATGAAGCGACAAACTGTCATGAATTCCGCCGATCAAATCCATTTCACACCTGGGCTGGTTCAGCAACCGTGTCGCCGCCGGTCAACTTCTGGGTCTTCTTCGAAAACGGCGCTTCCCAACGCTCGCGGGCGAAACCATCTTCCGGCGGAAACTGCATTATGTACAGCCGGTGCAGACAAACCGCGTAGCCAACCAGATAGTACACGTACCATTGATACGCTACCGCACCGAAGAAACTGGCGAACATGAAGCCGACTAGCGACGCTTGTAACCCAATCGAAAGATAGTAGAACCACCGGCGATCCGAATCGGGTGAACTCTCCTTTTCAATCAAGCGCATGCGGCGCAGCGGGTGGATCAGAAACATGATGTAAACCACCATCGCCGCAATTCCCAGCTCAGCCCCAACCTGCGTGTAGGCGTTGTGCGTTTCCAGATTTCGCGGAGACTTGTGACGAAAGTTTCCAATGCCGACGCCGAACAACGGATATCGCAGCGCTACCCAAACAGACCGCTTTAGCACTTCCGTGCGCTGGCTCGATGAACCAGTCAAATCCGCGGAGGAATTGAAGATCGTTGAGAGCCGGCTCGAGAAGGCGCCCGGAGCCAGAGCCACGAACAAGATCACGGCAAACACCAGCGCCGCTGTGGTAGCAGTTCGGTTCTTCTTGCCCAACCTCCGGACCAAGACGAACGTTGCCGCAACCAAACCGATGAAACCGCCGCGCGAGAACGACACGGTCACTCCAGCCACCATCAATGCGGTGAGGCCGAAATAGATCAGCTTTTTGAGAGGGTTTCGCCCGCTAATTCCGAGTGTCACCGCAATGGGTATCATCGTCACGAGGTGCAAGGCTAGATCGTTGGAATTCTCGAAGAGGCCTTTGATGCGACCGCCGATACGCAGGTCGTGCGTCTCGAGCGCTCCGGTCGCGAAAATGCCCGCGCGGTAGTCGTTAATCGCATTAATGCTGAGATAGATACTGACGCCGAGTACGAGCCAAAACAGCATTCTTAAGCGCAACTTGGTGCGAACGACGTTGACCAGGACGACGAAGATCACGATCGTCTTCAGCAACATGTCGTTGAACGTCTTCCACGCGCCGCCGGGATCTTCCGCCATTGGCATCGACAACAGCGCCGCGATACCAATAAAGAGCACCAGGTTAATCTCCCTGGGTCGGGAAGTGAGATTCCCTTCGAGACTCAGCTGTGATGCAAAGTAAACAACCAGCGTGACCACGCCGGTGTAGAAGGCCATCGTCGTAAGCGACGAAAGCGCCGGGAATAGTTCGTAGGGTCGCAGGTAAAGAACGATGCTGAATATGAAGAGCGCCGCGAAGCTGAACGTGTGTCCACGGCGGCGAACCCAGTTTGCGGCCTGGCTCAGCAGCGATGCGTCGTTTTCGTTTGCGTGAACGACGATGGCCGGAGCT